>JAHIYU010000122.1 GCA_018814885.1 bacterium
CCGCCGCCACCTGTCCGGGGGCGGCGCGATCGTCCCGCTCGACCCCGCGCCGATGGCCGTGCCGGCGCAGCTGCCGGCAGTGGACATCGTCCACCGCTCGCTGGCCATCGACCGCATCCTGTCGGACGTGGTGCTCGCGGGCCTGCGGCAGGACCTGCAGAAGGGCCTGGAGACCGAGGCCCAGGGCTTCGCCCGCTGCAAGCGGACGGTCGACTACGGCATCGGCATGACCAACTTCATCCAGAACGGACCCCGGGTGCCCGCGGTGTTCATGCACGAGTAGACGGGAGATGCGCATGACCAAGGACCGAGCCATCGTCATCCTCGACGGCGCCCGTCGCACCCCGCGGGCCGACATCCTGATCGACAACAACGAACCGGGGCTCTTCAGCCGCTTCTCGACCACCGCCCTCGGCGGCCTCGCCATCGCGGCGACGCTCGAGCACACACCCGTGGACAAGCGCCTGGTCGGCCACGTGATCATGGGCATGGCGTCGCACAGCCACCGCGACAGCATCTACGCCGCCCAGGGCATGAAGTGGCGCGGCGGACTCGGGGACGACGTGCCCGCCTTGACCGTGGCGCGGATCTGCGGCAGCGGCGTCGAGTCGCTGGCCGTGGGCGTCGAGCACCTGCTGGCCGGCGTGCGCCACGACCGCGAGCGCCCGTTCCTGGTCGTCGGCGGCGCCGAGAGCATGCAGTACCCGTTCAGCGTCTACAACCTGCGCGGCAGGAAGGTGGGCGAGGCCGTGCAGAAGTACGGCCCGGCGGACCCGCAGGGACTGCCCCGCGGCACGCAGCTGCAGGACAGCCTGCTGATGGGCCTCTACGATCCGGGCGCTGCGATGGCCATGGCCAACACCGCCGAGGAGCTGGGCCGCCGCTACGGCATCACCCGCGAGCAGGCCGACGAGTTCGGCTACCGCTCGCACATGAACGCCAGGGCCGCCCGCGACGCCGGCTGGTTCGACGAGGAGATCGCCCCCGTCACAGTGCCCGGCACCGGGGGCGCCCCCGACACCGTCGTGCGCCACGACACCCACATCATGGACGGCATCAGCCTGGCCAAGATGGCCCGCCTGCGCGCCGCCTTCGAGATGGGCGGCATCATCACCGCCGGCAACGCCAGCGCCGTGGTCGACGGCGCCGCGGCCATGGCCCTGTGTTTCGAGTCGGACGCCGAGCGGCACGGCCTGAAGCCCCTGGCCCGCGTCGTGGGCCTGGGCACCGCCGCCTGCGACCCGCAGATCATGGGCTGGGGCCCCGTGCCCGCCTCGCGGATCGCGCTGGCGCAGGCCGGCCTCACGGGCCGCGACATCGACCACATCGAATTGAACGAGGCCTTCGCGCCCCAGGCCCTGGCCTGCATCAAGGATTTCGAGGAGATGGGCATCGATCCCGGGAAGGTAAACCCCATGGGCAACGCCATCGCCATGGGACACCCCCTCGGGGCCACCGGCGCGGTCCTGACGTTGACCTGCGCCTACGCCCTGCGCCGCAAGAAGGAGCGGTACGGCCTGGTGACCATGTGCATCGGCGGTGGCCAGGGCAACGCACTGATCATCGAGTCCCTGTCATGACCGTCCCGGTGCCGGGCCACGCCGACGCCCGTTACGGTCCCAGCGAAAGGTCGCCGATCATGTCCCTGGACTACTGCTGCCCCCACTGCCACGCTGTCCTGAATCCGAACGTCCGCGTGATCCTGGCCGCCGTCTTCGAGGGACAGCGGGGACTGGTGCTCATGAGCTCGAAGCTCGGCGACTACCAGCTGATCTGCGACAAGGGTTTCTGCAGCCGGGTCGAGGCCGGCGACATCGTCGAGTTCCACTGCCCGGTGTGCTCCGAGTCCCTGACCAGCAAGCAGATGGACCACTTCAGCGAGCTGGAGATGGCCGACAACGAGAAGCCTGACCAGCACCCCGCCAAGGTCCTGTTCAGCCGCGTCTGCGACGAGCGGGCCACCTTCGTCTACGACGGCGACTCGATCCGCGAGTACGGCGAGGCGGCCCAGCGACTGCGCGACCGGATGTCCATCGAGGGTGACTGGGGCTGGTAGGTCGGTGTACCGTGATGAATCCAGGTCACGATGCCGCCGACCCAGGCGCCGTTGTTTTGACAAGAACGAGCGGTCCAGCCTGAGAGATTCCTCCAACAAGCGTGGCGATCGAAACGGGAGCGTTGGTAACCGCCCGAAGGTCATCGAGTGGGTTTGCGTGCCCGCGGCCTTGAATCGCCCCCATGAATGCTTGTTTTCGGCGCTCAACGTATCTCTGGGGACCCCGGCGAATTGACAGCGAGATATCAGCACATGTAGAATCAAGCTCACTCGGTCACGAAGGGAGCGGACTCGGTGGTTGAATCCTCAGTACCCCGATACAGATCTCACATCGTTTCACCGTCGGACCTGCTCCGGCGTCGTCATACAGATATAGAAATGCGCTTCGTGACACTCTCTCGGATATCGCCCGGAAGCCGCACCCGCCAGAACCGAGGAGGCAATGACATGAGAAGGCTCGGAAGTACCTGTAGAGTGGACACCTGGTCCGCCCCTTTCCAGCGCACCCTCGCACTGAGCCTGGTTACGATGCTCCTCGCCGCCGCGGCGGGCGGTTCGGTCCTCGCCGACGAGCTCCCCTGGACGGACTGGGTGTACGCCTACGGAGGTTCCCAAGGTGATTGGTGCAAATCGGTCATCGAGACCTCAGACGGCAGCTTTCTCATGGCTGGCGATACGGAGTCGTTCGGCAACGGGAGTTCCGACGGGTGGCTGGTAAAGGTCGATGCGGACGGGAACACCGAGTGGAGCCAGACCTACGGCGGTCCGGACATCGACCGCTTCCGGTCGGTGGTCGAGGTGGAGAGCTCGGGAGGCTACGTGGCGGTCGGTTACCGCGATGTCCCGGGTGAGATTCTTTACGACGCCTGGGTAGTCCGAGTGGACTCGTTCGGTCAGGCGATCTACGAATCCACCTACGGCGGAACGGGTCGAGACGAGGCGAACCACGTCATCGTGACGAGTGGGAACAACGTGATCGTCGCCGCCGAGGCCGACGGCGGGGTTGCTGGCGTCGGCTACGGCGTGCCCTGGCTCTTCGAGCTCGACGACTCGGGCAACACTCAGTGGAGCACGAAGTTCACGCAGGTCTTGGAAGGGCGTGCCATGATCGTGGCCCACGATCATGGGAATCTCGCAGTCGGCGGCACGGTCGTCGACGAGTCAGGGAAAGGTAACTGCTGGCTCGCCCAAGTGGACCTCAACGGGAACCTGAACTGGGACGCGACCTACCCCGCCGCCTACGGCTCGAATCTTACGGGGCTCGCCGTGCACCCGACCCGCGGCTACGTGCTGTCCGGAAACGTAATCATTAATGCCGGGGGTGTGATCGAATCACACTACCCCCGCGTGCTCGAAACCCCAGGGCAGGGGATAGTCGCGTGGGACTCGACCTACGCCGGTTACGAAGGCAAGTGGGTGAACTCCTTGGCCCCCACCCCCGAAGGCGGTTATTCACTGGCCGGGGAGGACTGGCCATCGGCCTGGCTGCTCGTCATCGACGAATGGGGGGGGCCGGTCTGGGACTACAGGATCCCCGATGCGCAGCGGGGCTACGCGCATACGGTCACCTCCGACGGGGGCTACGCCGTGACGGGTTACACCACCTACATCGGCACTTGGGTCGCCGATTTCTTCCTCGCAAAGGTCGTTACCTCGGAATGCGTCGTCTCCCCGGCACGGATCGACTTCGATGATGTCTTGGTGTCGACGAGTCGGGACGAGAGCTTCGAGATCCGCAACGACTACGCCGACGCGCAGCTTGACGGGTTGGTCTCCTCGGACAGTCCGGAGTTCGAGATCGTAGCGGGCGAGGGCCCGTTCAGCATACTTCCGGGCAACTCGCTCACGGTGACGGTGCGTTTCCAGCCGCCCGACATCGGATGGTACGAGGGTACGATCGAAACGGGGCTGGATCTGTGCTCCGACGTGGGGTGCAAGGGTTACGGGGCATCCCAGTGCGTTGTCGAACCTTCAGTCTTCAACTTCGAAGAAACCTGCAGTTATGCGGACACCACCTTCACGATCCGCAACATCGGCTACACGCCCCTGGACGGCAACGTAGCCCTGCCGGCAGGCGACTTCTGGATCGTCGACGGCGAGGGGCCGTTCAGTATCGAGCCGGGAGGCTCGCTCGTGGTCACCGTCCGTTTCGAACCACTGTCGGAAGGCTCGCACCACGACACCGTGACGACGGGAACGGATATGTGCAATGTATATCTCAACGGGAGCTCGCCGTGTCAATGCGGGGTCTCCGCGACGGACCTCGACTTCCATACTCACACGGTCGGCAACGCCACCGACCTGGATTTCACGATACGCAGCTGTAGCGGCGTTCAGCTCAGCGGCACGATCACCGAGTCGTGCGACCACTTCCAGATCATCCAAGGAGAGGGCCCCTATTTACTGGACCCAGGAGACATGCTGACGGTGACTGTGCGCTACGAGCCAACCGAGGAGGGTTCGCACGAATGTCTCGTGAGCCTCGGGGAGGCGCTGTGCAGTGACGTGATGTGTACAGGGACGGCTGTACCTCCAGGGACGGAGGTGCTCGACCCGATGCCCTCGTTTCCCGAAAAAGCAACGCTCCGCAATCGGCCGAACCCCTTCAATCCGACCACGCTGATCGAGTACTCGATTCCGACCGCCGGTCACGTGCAACTCGACGTCTACGACGTGTTCGGCAGGTGCGTGAGCACGCTCGCGAACGGATATCGGGAAGCGGGCCGATACGAGGCCCACTGGAGCCCGAACGCGCAGGACGGACGAGGACTGCCGAGCGGCATGTTCCTCTGCCGCCTGGTCGCGCCAGGCGAGATCCTGACACTGAGGATGGTGCTGGTGCGCTGACGTCGGCCCCATCTCGAACGGCAAGGTTTCGCCACCGGGTGGGGTCGGGGCCGACCTCACCCGGACGAAAGGACCCAGAAGCGCCAGGAAGCGAGCATTACGATCTTCATTCCATTTGACAGTGTCCCACTGCTTCGCTATCATGGGCTTCGAACATATGTTCGATTTGCATAATCCTATTAATTTGAAAGCGATTTCGCCTGTCGGGTGCGATCGAGAATACACGACCCTGCGGACCGGCCCGGCACCGGCCGTGAAACAGGCCGGGCCGTGACAGGTTCGGAGACTGGTCGGGAGGCACACCCGGATGAAGCAGCCGGAATACATCCACAGCGGACGTTTCTTCCGGACTCTGATCCCCCCGGAGCCGCGACGCTACGCCGGGCAGCGCTGGGCCAAGATGATCGCCCGCTCGACCCACGTGGTCTTCGCCGGCATCTACCTCGGCGCCCTCGTGTTTGAAATCGATCCCGAGACCCGCGGGCCCTGGTTCCTGGCCGCCCTGCTCTCCGGTCTCGCGATGGTCTGCCTGGACCTGTACGAGAGCGGCGGTTTCCTGCTGCAGCTGCGCGGCCTGGTGACGGTCTCGAAGCTCGTCCTGCTCGCCTGCGCGCCCAAGTTCGGCGCGGCGGTCGTCTGGGTGACCGCTGCGGTCGCGTTCTGCTCCGTGATTTCCAGCCACGCCACGGCGAACTTCCGCTACTACCTCGTCTGGGGACGGGGACGGATCAAGGCGGCGGAGACCAGGGGCTGAATACGGTGCGCACGAGCCGGGATCCGTGGTAGAACTCCGGCCTGGAGACTGGCGTCAAGACCAACGAGGAGGGAACCATGCATCTCCATCGGCCCCTTCCCGAATCCGCGGACCGGAGCGGACCGGTGACGAATACCCGCTGGCGCCTGGTCTGCCTGGTCCTGCTGGCCTCGGCCTGGGGACTGAGCGAGTTGATCGGCGGCGAGACGATCCGGCTCACGGTCGTGGCCCTGCTCCTGCTCGCCGCGGCCCGGGCCCTGGTGAACCGCCCCGGCTCCTCGACCGCCATGGCCGCGATCGCCGTGCTCTTCAAGTCGGTCAACGCCCCACCGTTCTTCTGTCACCTGATGGGCATCGCCCTGCTGAGCGTCGCCTTCGACCTCGCGGCCACGCTCCTGTGGCGAGACGATCGCGGAGCGTTCCTCCGCGCGGCCCTCACGGGAGCGATCAGCGCTTATTTGAGCAGTTTTCTCTTCGCCACCTCGATGGTCTGGATCTTCAAGTACAAGGATTGGGCCGAAGGCGGGCTCGAGCGGATCGGCGAGTACACGCTGTATCCGGGAAGTCCAAGCGCGTTCGCCGCCCTGATCGTCGTCCCTGTCGGCCTCTGGCTCGGCTGCCTGCTGGCGCGGCAGGCAGCAGGCCACCCGCGTACGGCTCTGGCCACGGCGGTGACGGCCTGTCTGGCGCTCTGGGTGCTCGGGCCCTTCGCCGGCTGATCCCTCTTGACATTGTCCCTAAAACCGTCTAGTTTCCTGTCGATACCTATTTCGAACGGACGTTCGAACGGGAGTCGATGATGCCCCTCGAAACCACACGCCAGCGACCTCCCGCCTACGACAGGAAGCGGCTTCAAGTTCTGACTGCGGCGGCACGGGTCTTCAGTTCGGTGGGTTACGACAAGGCCTCGATGAGGCGTGTCGCGGCGGAGGCCCAGTCCAGCCTCGCCGGGATCTACCACTACATTGCGAGCAAGGAAGAGCTTCTCTACTCGATCCAGCTCCACACCTTCGATTCGTTGCTCCGGGGCCTGCAGAACAGCCTCGAAGGGATCGTCGATCCGCGACAGCGCCTCGGTGCGGTCGTTCGCAATCACGTCCGCCATTTCGGCGAGAACATGCCCGAGCTCAGGATCTGTGCCCGCGAGCTCGAGACCCTCGACGGCAAAGCCTACGACGAGGTCCACGATCGTCGGCGTTCCTACTTCGAAGCCGTTCACGATCTCGTCAAGGAGCTCCGACCACGACGTGACGCCCCCCTCCGATCGTGGCTCGCCACGGCGAACCTGTTCGGCATGCTCAACTGGTTCTATCAGTGGTACGACGCCGAGCGAACCCGGGTGAGCCTCGACGATCTCGCCGCGCAGCAGACCGCCCTCTTTCTGGATGGGTATACCGCTTCCGCCTCCAACGATGACAGCGGAGGAAACGAATGAGATACGCAGAGACGGGATTCGATCTGGAAATCGATCTGACCCGGGGAAACATCGAGCGGGTGGCCACGGACCCGCAGCTCACCGAGCTTCATCTCGGAGGGTTGGGCACCAACGCCAAGCTGTTCTGGGATCGGGTCCCCCCCGAGGTCGGGCACTTCGATCCGGAAAACCTGCTCGTATTCGGCACCGGACTGCTGGTGGGAACGCCCGCTCCCAGCTGCAACCGCACCGTCGTATCTTCCATCTCTCCGCAGACCCGACTGTTCGGGTTCTCGATGATGGGCGGGTTCTTCGGCCCCGAGCTGAAGCGCGCCGGGTACGACAAGGTGGTCCTGAGCGGCAAGTCCCCCACGCCGGTCTTCCTGTGGATCCATGACGACAAGGTGGAACTGCGGGACGCGAAGCATCTGATGGGTCTGGGTACCCTCGAGAGTGCCGAGGTCATCCGCCAGGAGCTGGGCCAACCGAACGCCGCGGTCTCTTCCATCGGTCTGGCCGGCGAGAACCGGGTCTTCTTCGCTTCCATCGAGCAGGGCAGATCCAGCGCCAGCCGACTCGGCATGGGCGCCGTGATGGGGGACAAGAACCTCAAGGCGGTCGCCGTGCTCGGAACCGGGGACATCCACATCGCGCACCCCGCCGAGTTCATGGAGCTCTGCAACGAGTCGCTGGCGTACATCCAGCACCGGGAAAAGAACCCGATCCCGGGCGTGATGCCCATCCTGGCCGGCCTCGGCTCCCCGCAGGAGATGGCCATCGACGACGAGAAGTGGCACACCGAGAACTTCGCCTGGGGCAACGCCCGCGTCCGCCGCAAGGGCTTCTGGACCGAGGAGGTCAGCGAGCAGTGGACGAACACGATGGAGTCCATGCGGACCCGGCTCCTGAGCTGCTACAACTGCCCGATGAAGTGCGGCGCCGCCATCTCCGTCGACACGCGGATGTGCTCGTACATGATGAAGTGCTTCTCCAAGCTCACCTACACCATGGGCGCGTTCTCGAACCTGGACTTCGGCCTGCGCATCGCCCAGAAGGCCACCGAACACGGCGTGGACGCCTTCTCGGCGCCGCAGACGATGGCCTTCGCCCTCGAGCTGCTGGAAGCCGGCATCCTCAAGGACGAGGATTTCCCGGGCATGCCCCTGGACAACGAGGGCCGGTTCTACTGGCTGCTCGACAGGATCGTCCGGCGGGAGGGCATCGGCGACATCCTGGCCGACGGCACCTACTGGGCCGCCGAGAGGATCGGCAACGGCGCGCAGGAATACGCGCACAACAACATCAAGAAGACCGAGCAGCTGCCGCTCAAGCTGGGCATGCTGAACCAGATGTACTTCCTGATGTACTGCACCGGCGAGAAGGCCAACATCACCCAGATCGAGGGCAACTTCCCCCAGGCGCCGTTCCCGACGAGGGAAGAGCGGGAGGACTTCACCGAGAACTGGCCCCACGTCCCGGACGAGCGCTTCAAGAAGTGGTTCGAGGACTGGGAGCTCCGCGGCGACAACTCGATTCCCAACTATCCGACCGCCGAGGCGAGCTGCGAGATCGTGAACTGGCAGGAGAAGATGCACTACATCGACGACAGCACCGGGATGTGCGCCGGGCTGTCGTCCTTCCCCTACAAGCCGCCGTTCCACATCCACAACCTGCCCTCGCTGATCTCGGCGGGATCCGGGCTCGAACTTGACGAGGACTCCCTGACCCGCATCACGAAGCGGAACCGGGACCTGGTCAGGGCCCTCAACATCCGCAGGGGCATGCGGCGGGCGGACGAGGCGCCCCCGGCGGACCACTGGAAGAGGCGGTTCCCAGAACTCGAGGAGAACCTGCTGGACACCTACTACGAGTTCAAGGGCTGGAACCGCGAGGGTATTCCCACCGGCGAGTCCCTGCACGACCTGGATCTGGACTACGTGGCCGAGGACTTCCGGCGGCGGGGCATCCTGACGGAGAACGACGGGGTCCCACCCCGAACGGCCTCCGAAGATGGAGGCGGATCGTGATGGCCCCGAAGAAGAAGACCATCAAGAAGATCAAGATCGACGTGAGCAAGTGCAACGGCTGCCGGGGCTGCGAGGTGATCTGCTCCGCTTTTCACTCTTCACCGCGATTCAGCAGCAACAATCCGGCGAGATCCCGTATCCGCGTGATCTGCGATCCCCTGTCGGACATCTACGTGCCGGTGTATGCGGGCGAGTACACGGCCGCCGAGTGCGCGGGCAGGGACCAGTACACGATCGACGGGAAGGAATACGAGGAGTGCACCTTCTGCCGGGCCTCCTGTCCGTCCCGTGACATCTTCAAGGAACCGGACTCCGGTCTCCCGCTGAAGTGCGACATGTGCGAATCCGATCCGTCGCTCGCAGAGCCGATGTGCGTCCAGTGGTGTCTGTCGGGTGCGCTGACCTTCGAGGTGCGGGAAGTGGAAGCGGAAGAAGAGGAAGAGGAAGCCCCCGGGGAGATCGACGCCGGGCTGGAGGCTCTGGCCAACAAGCATGGCTGGTCGAAGGTGATCGACGCCGTCGACCGGATGTCGAACAGGCCCTAATCGCCAATTGGAGATCGGTGAACATCGTGGAGACGGTCAGCCCCCTCGCGGAAATCGTCCAGGAGATCATGAAGGCCGGTGGGGAATCCTTCAAGTTCTGCTATCAGTGCGGGAAATGCGATGTCGTCTGCCCCTGGAACAGGGTTACGGACTTCAGCATGCGCAGGATCGTCCGGCAGGCCGCCCTTGGTTTGCCGGAGATCGAACTCGACGACATCTGGCGCTGCACGACCTGCGGTTACTGCCCGTCGGTGTGCCCCCGGGGCGTCGGGCAGATCGAGGTGGGTGTCGCGATGCGCAGGATCGCCGCGGCCTATGGCGTGTTCTCCGGCTCTGCGAAGACCGTGCCCGCCGCCGGCGCGAGCCTCGCCAGCGACGGCAATCCCCTGGGCGAAGCGAGAGACAAGCGGACGGCCTGGGCGAGCGGTCTTTCCGTCAGGCCGTTCACCGAGGGGATGGAGATCCTCTACTTCGTGGGGTGCTACTACAGCTATGACCCGCGCAACATGAAGGTGGCGGTCGCCACCGCCAGGATCCTCGACAGGGCAGGCGTGGATTTCGGGATCCTGGGCACCCGGGAGAGCTGCTGCGGCGAGAGCATCCGCAAGGCGGGCGATGAGGCGAAGTTCAAGACCCTGGCCAGGGAGAACATCAAGGCCTTCATCGACCATGGGGTGAAGAGGATCCTCGTGTCCTCCCCCCACTGCTACCACACTTTCAAGAACGAGTACTCCGAGTTCATGATGAACCTCGAGGTCGTTCACATCTCCCAGTACCTGAACGAGCTGGTCGAACAGGGACGACTCGAGCTCGACGGGCGGTTCGAGAAGAGGGTCACCTATCACGACCCATGCTACCTGGGGCGACACAACGGCCTCTTCGACCAGCCGAGGGACGTGCTGAAGAAGCTGTCCGGCCTGGAGCTGGTGGAGATGCCCGATTCCCGGCAGAAAAGCCTATGTTGCGGCGGAGGGGGCGGTCGGATCTGGATGCACACGGACAAGGACGAGAGATTCGGCAACCTCAGATTGGCTCAGGCGAAGGAGGTCGGCGCAGAAGTGCTGGTCACTTCGTGCCCCTACTGCATCAGCAACTTCGAGGAGAGCAGGCTTTCCCTTCTGACCGATGAAACGCTGTCGGACGAGGAAGCCTTGCAGATCATGGACCTCACCGAGGTCGTCCTGGAGTCGCTCGCGGGAAGCGAGGAGACGCCGTGAGCACCCCCAAGAACGGCTTCGGAGATGTCATGGTCGTCGGCGGCGGTATCAGCGGCATCCAGGCCGCGCTCGATCTCGCCTCGTCGGGCTTCAAGGTCTGCATGGTCGAGAAGGCGCCGACCATCGGCGGGAAGATGGCCCAGCTCGACAAGACCTTCCCCACCAACGACTGTTCGATGTGCATCGAGTCGCCGAAGTTCATCGAATGTGACCGGCACCCCAACATCGAGATCCTGACCTACACGGAGATCGACAACGTCGAAGGCCGGGCGGGCGACTTCGAGGTCGCCATGACCAGGAAGCCCCGATACGTCGATGAGGATCTCTGCACGGGCTGCACGGTCTGTGCCGAGTACTGCCCGATCCTGGTCCCCGACCTGTTCAACCAGGAGTTGTCCGACAACAAGGCCATCCACATCCACTTCTCCCAGGCCGTTCCGCTCGTCCCCTACATCGATGAACGTTGCCGCTTCCTGGAGGACGGGAGGTGCACCATCTGCGAAAGCGTCTGCAAGAACAACGCCATCGACCTGCATCAGAAGCCCGAGAAGATGGTCGTGAAGGTGGGGGCGATCGTCCTGTCTCCGGGCTACGGGGTGTTCGATCCCAGGCTGCGGGGAGACTACGGCTACGGGAAGCTCGAGAACGTGGTGACCAGCCTGGACTTCGAACGGCTCCTGTGCGCCACCGGACCGCACGAAGGTGAGATCCTGCGCCCTTCAGACAAGAAGCACCCCAAGAAGATCGCCTGGATCCACTGCGTCGGCTCGAGACAGATTCTCGAGGGCGGCCACAGCTACTGTTCATCGGTCTGCTGCTCCTACATCCAGAAGCAGGTGATCCTGACCAAGGATCACGACGCCGATATCGAGGCGGTCATCTTCCACAACGACATCCGCTCCTTCGGCAAGGACTTCGAGCGCTTCTATCAGCGGGCAGCAAACCTCCCCGGGATCGAGTTCATCCGCAGCTACGTGGATGTCGGTCGCGAGATCCCGGATACGAAGAACGTGACGATCCGGTACGCCACCGACACCGACGGCGTGAAGGAACAGGAATTCGATCTGGTGGTCCTGGGCGTGGGGCTGGGCCCGCCCGCCGATGTCGAGCGGCTGGCGGAGCAGTTCGGCATCGAGCTCGACGGGCACGGGTTCTGCAAGACCGATCCGCGCAATCCCATCAAGACCACCCGCCCGGGTGTGTTCGTCTGCGGCGCCTTCCGGGGGCCTGTCGACATCCCCGAATCGGTGATGAGCGCCAGCGGGACCAACGCCCTGGCGGGGGCATTGCTGAAGACCAGGCGAGGCAAGCTGGACGAGGAAAGGGTGTACCCCGAGGAACGGGATGTCTCCGGAGAGGAGGTCAAGGTCGGCGTCTTCGCCTGCCACTGCGGCGCGAACATCGGGCGCGTGGTGGACATTCCTTCGCTGGTCGAGTACGCGAAGACCCTGGACCATGTCGAACACGCCGAGGAGGGCCTCTTCATCTGTTCCACGGACGCGGCCGAGCATATCGCGGACACGATCCGCGACAAGGGGCTAAACCGCGTGGTGGTGGCCGCCTGCACCCCCCGGACTCACGAACCGCTGTTCCGGGACACGCTGCGGGAAGGCGGGATCAACCAGTACTTCTTCGACATGGCCAACATCCGTGAGCACTGCTCATGGGTGCACTCCAAGCAGAAGGAGGAAGCCACCGCGAAGGCCAAGGACATCGTGCGCATGTCGGTGGCCCGGACCATAGGCCTGGAGCCGCTCGAGGAGTTCCAGCTGCCCGTCGACAAGACGACCCTCGTCGTCGGCGGTGGCGTGGCCGGGATGACCGCCGCGCTGGGTCTCGCCGAACAGGGTTTCGAGGTCCACCTGGTGGAGAAGCAGAAGGACCTGGGCGGCATGGCGCGACGGATCCGTACCACCCTGGAGGGGCTGGACGTCCGGGCCTACCTGAGCAACCTGATTCGCCGGGTCTACGAGCACCCCCTCGTCCACGTGTCCCACGAGGCGACCATCACCGACGTGTCGGGGTACGTGGGCAGCTTCGTCACCACGCTGGAAGCGGAGGGTCGGGTCAAGACGATCCGCCACGGCGCCGCCATCCTCGCCACCGGAGCCGACGAGCACAAGCCCACCGAGTACCTCTACGGCGAGGACGAGAGGGTGTGGACCCAGCTCGAACTGGAGGAGCGGATCCACGAGGGTGACGAAGCGCTCGCGGCCGCGCGGAGCCTGGTGATGATCCAGTGCGTCGGTTGCCGGCAAAAGGGCCGGGACTACTGCGCCCGGATCTGTTGCAGCCAGGCCATCAAGAACGCCCTCTCGCTCAAGACGAGGCGCCCCGGGCTGGATGTCTACATCCTGTTCCGGGACATGCGGACCTACGGCTTCAGCGAGGACCGATACCGCGAGGCGGCCGACAGGGGCGTCGTTTTCGTCCGCTGGGAGCCGCAACGCAGGCCCGATGTGGAGACCGCCCAGGACAATGAGGGCAAGCCCGTCCTGCGGGTCACCGTGCCCGACCCCATCCTGGGTCAGCAGCTGGCCATCGACGCCGACCTCGTGGTCCTGTCGGCCGCCGTGGTCCCCTCGGCCGGCACCCCGGAAGTCACCCGGCTCTTCAAGGTACCCGTGAACCCGGACGGTTTCTTCCAGGAAGCCCACGTGAAGCTGCGGCCGGTTGACTTCGCCGCGGACGGCGTCTTCATGTGCGGGGCCAGTCACTACCCCAAGCACCTCGCGGAGACGATCAGCCAGGCCTACGGCGCGGCCGGCCGGGCCGTCACGCTCCTCTCCCATGAGACGGTCACCGCCTCGGGGGCCGTCTGCGAGGTCGAGGAACAGGACTGCATATCCTGCGGGGCGTGCCTCACGGCCTGCAGCTACGACGCGATCCACTGGCGCGAGACACAGGCGGGCAAGAAAGCCGAGGTGAATCCAGCCCTCTGCAAGGGGGACGGCCTCTGTTGCGCCAAGTGCCCGACCGACGCCATCGTCCTGAAGCACTACACCAACGAGGAGATCGCGGACCAGATCGACGCGGCGCTTTCGGGCTCACGGAGCTCGACGGGCGAGAAGACCGGGAACGAATCGAGAAACCCCGGAGCTACCACGGAGGTGGGAACATGACAGGACTCGGGCACACGCAGAGGATCGTCGCATTCCTTTGCAACTGGTGAGCATACTCCGCTGCGGATCTGTCTGGCGTGACCAGACAAAGCTATGCACCGGAGATTCGGATCATCCGCCTGATGTGCACGGGTCGGGTGGACCTGGCCTTCGTGCTCCGCGCGTTCCGGGGCGGAGCCGATGGGGTGATCATCGGCGGCTGCCGGCCGGGCGAATGCCACTACGAGACCGAAGGAAACTTCGACGCACTGGGCAACATGCACCTGTGCAAGAATCTCATGCGGCAGATCGGGGTGTACCCCGGCCGGCTGCGGCTGGAGTGGATCTCCGCCGCTGAGGGGAGCCGTTTCGCCGAGATCATGAGCGACTTCGCCGCGCAGCTGCGGGAGCTCGGACCGCTCGGCCAGGGAGAGGGGATCGACGCCCCCGACCTGAAGCTGAAGCTCGATGCCCTGAGCCGCCTGATCCCCTACGTGAAGCTGGTGGAACGGGAGAAGCTGCGTGTTCCGGTGAGGTCGGAGGAGGTGTACCGGGCGCTCTACGGGAGTGACGCGACGGATCGGCTGCTGCACGACCTGATCGCCGACAAGCTCGCCGTCAGCCAGATCCTGATGCTGCTGGAGGAGAGACCTCTCTCCACCCGGGAGATCTCCGAGCGGCTGGGCCTGAATCCGTCCGACGTCTCCAGACACATGAACGACTCCTCGCGGCGGAGCCTGGTCCGGTACGACCTCGACCAGAAGCGTTACGCCCTCGCAGGAGAAACAAGGCAGGCAGCGGATTGACAGAAGCAGTCATGGATCGCGATCGCGTCGATCAGATCATCGATGGACACCAGAGCGAAGCCAGCTCGCTGATCCAGGTGCTGCTTGATATCCAGGGCGAGATACACTGGCTGCCCAGGGAAGCCCTGGAGCGGATCAGCGAACGGCTGGAGGTCCCGCTTTCGACGGTGCAGCACATCACCACCTTCTACAAGGCGTTCAGCCTGGTCCCGAAGGGCCGTCACCAGGTCCACATCTGCCTGGGCACCGCCTGTCACGTCCGGGGCGCGCCGCGGGTCCTGGACGCGGTGCAGGATCTGACCGGCCTCGAGCCCGGCGAGACGGACATGGACCTGAAGTTCAGCCTGGAGACCGTCAACTGCCTCGGCTGCTGCGCACTGGGACCGGTGATCGAGATCGACGGCAAGACCCACGGCAACGTGTCGACCGCGAAAACGGCAGACGTGCTGAAGAGCTACGAGTAGAGGAAACCCATGGCGCGATTCAGTACACCATTCCGGACAAAACAGGAACTCGCCGACTACCGGCAGGCTCTGGCCGACCGGAGGCCCCCCGACCGGCCCTGCGTCTCCATCTGCGCCGGGGCGGGTTGCCTGGCTTCGGGCGCGAGCGAGGTCATCGCCGCCTTCGAGACCGAGCTCGCGGCGCAAGGTCTTCAGGAAGGTCTCGGGACGGACGTCGATACCAGGGGCGCCGGCTGCCCGGGATTCTGCGAGCGGGGCCCCGTGGTGGTCCTCCATCCCGAGGGGATCTGCTACCTCCAGGTCAAACCCGAAGACGTCCCGGAGATCGTCTCGCGGAGCATCAAGGGCAAGGAGGTGGTCGAGCGTCTGCTCTACGAGGATCCGGCCACGGGCGAACGGGCGGTCCACGAGGCCGACATCCCGTTCTACAAGCTCCAGGAACGGACCCTGCTCTCCAGCAACATCCTGATCGACTCGCGCAGCATCGACGACTACCTGGCCATCGGCGGATACGCGGCGCTGGTCAGGGCCCTGTTCGAGATGGGCCCCGAGGCGGTGCTGGAGGAGATCAAGAAGTCCAACCTCCGGGGCCGGGGCGGGGCCGGCTTCCCCGCGGGTCGCAAGTGGGAGGGCTCCCGCAACGCCCCCGACAAACCAAAGTACGTGCTCGTCAACGCCGACGAGGGGGACCCCGGGGCGTTCATGGACCGGGCGCTGCTGGAGGGGAACCCCCACTCCGTTCTCGAGGGACTGATGATCGGCGGCTTCACCATCGGCGCCGACGAGGGCTACATCTACGTCCGGCAGGAGTACCCCCTCGCGGTGAAGAACGTACGCCACGCGATCGCGCAGGCCGAGGCGTGCGGCCTGCTGGGCGAGGACATCCTCGGCTCCGGCTTCGACTTCACGATCAAGGTGCACAAGGGGGCCGGCGCCTTCGTCTGCGGCGAGTCCACGGCGCTGATGACGGCACTGGAGGGCCGGGTCGGCGAGCCCCGGCCGAAGTACGTCCGCTCCAACGTCAAGGGGCTCTGGGGCAAACCCACCGTGCTGAACAACGTCGAGACCTGGGCCAACGTGCCACTGATCGTAGAAAGGGGTTCCGACTGGTTCACGCGGATCGGCACAGAGGGAAGCAAGGGCACGAAGATCTTCTCCCTGGTCGGCAAGATCAGGAACACCGGCCTGGTGGAAGTGCCCATGGGCATGCCGCTGCGGGACATCATCTACGAGATCGGCGGCGGCATCCCGGGCGGGAAGAGGTTCAAGGCCGTGCAGACGGGCGGGCCTTCCGGCGGCTGCCTCCCCGAGGAGATGCTGCATCTCGAGGTCGGCTTCGACGAGCTGACCGGCGCCGGCTCCATGATGGGATCCGGCGGCATGATCGTCATGGACGAGGACAACTGCATGGTGGACGTCGCCAGGTATTTCATCAACTTCCTGACGGAGGAGTCCTGCGGCAAGTGCCTTCCCTGCCGCGAGGGTCTGCGGCAGATGCACAGGATCCTGACGAACATCTGCGAAGGAAGAGGCCGCGACGGCGACATCGAGACCCTCGAGGAGCTGTCCGAGGTTCTCACCGAGGCTTCGCTCTGCGGCCTCGGACAGAGCGCCGCCAACCCGTTCCTGAGCACGTTGCGCTACTTCCGCGCGGAATACGAGGCGCACATCGAGCAGAAGCGGTGCCCGGCTCTGTCCTGCAAGGGGCTGGTCTCGTACTGGATCGACCCGGACAAATGCACGGCGTGCATGCTCTGCCTGAAGCAGTGCCCCTCGCAGGGAATCGAGGGCGGCAAGAAGCGGATCCATGTGATCGACCAGGCGAAGTGCGACGCTTGCGGCGTGTGCTTCGAGGTCTGCCCCGACAAGTTCGACGCGGTGAGGAAGATCTCGGGCGGGCCCGTCCCGGGTCCCCTGCCGATGGAGGAGCGGACGCTCCGGACGAGCGGGAAGGGGGCAGTGCAATGAGCGACATCCGCCTGCAGATCGACGGCCGGGAAGTCCGCGCAAGCGAAAGCATGACCTTGCTGGAGGCGGCCCGCGAGGCGGGGATCCCGATCCCGACCCTCTGCCTTCACGACGCCCTGGAGCCCTTCGGAGGATGCCGGCTGTGCATCGTCGAGGTGGAAGTGCGCGGATGGAGCCGGCTCGTCGTGTCCTGCGTGTATCCGGTGGCCGCCGACCTGATCGTCACGACGCGCAACGAAAAGATCGACCGGATCCGCAAGACCCTCCTGGAGCTGCTGCTGGCCCACGCCCCCCATGCTCCTGCCCTGCAGGAGATGGCCGCGGAGTACGGAGCGGACCGGGGCCGGTTCGAGCAGGAGGCCTCCTTCTGCATCCACTGCGGGCTGTGCGTCCGCTACTGCGCCGAGGTGAAGAAGAAGCACGCCGTGGGGTTCATCGACCGCGGCATCCGGAAAGAGATCAGCTTCCTGCCGGAGATCGCCGCCAAGGAGTGCAGCAGCTGCAAGGAATGCTTCCCGCTCTGCCCGACGTCGTACCTGCAGGCGGCCTTTGTGCTGGTCGAGGCCCTCACGTCACGCCGATGATTCGGAGCGCATGTACGCTGCGACCTGCGTGTGGCGCTGCGCCAGGATCCCCATCCGTCCGCGCCCTGGCTCGAGTTTTCCGCGGCCGGCGTCGCCGCAGCGCCGTCGGTCGAGGGCGTCTACCGACTCCTCGACGAGAAAAAGGGGTTCCACGCCACCGTGGGCTTGGACAACCTGCATGAAGCGTTTAGCGGGTTGCTCGAGACCCCGGACAAGGCCCGCTTCCTCTTCTTCGGCGAATCGTAGTGGACGGCTCGCCTCAATTCCAGGCGTCGCCGAGCTGCCCAAGCCCACTCACGGCGTCGCTGGTGAACCTCGGCGGAATTCCGAAACGCTCCGCGACGATCTGGACCAGTTCGTCGCGGCCGGCCAGCTTCCGGATGTCCGACACGGTTCCCCTGGATTCGATGACGGTCAGATTGTGAATGACCAGGAAACGGTCGGGAAAGAAGCGCGCAAGCAGGATCGCGTTCATGAAGGTCGCCTCGGCCCGATAGGAATCGGCGATGACCGCCCGGAAGTCGGCTATCCTCCTTGGCGCCGGCTTGGCGACGTAGCCGTGCTTCAAATCGCCGTCCCGGTACAGCTCGAGCCTCGAACGCCCCTCGGCGTCCTGCGGTTTGAGCACATAGCGATCACGGCCCGATCCGACGACATGATCCACCGCCAGATCACGGGGCAATGGGGCCACCAGCGGTGCCGCATAACCGACATCCACCAGATACTGTCGTTTCTCCAGATCCACCATGCTGACCAGATGGACGTCGGGACCGGACATGTCGGCGCCGCACAACGTCGTCCGATACCCCAGGTTGGCGAGCAGCTGGTAGAAGTAGAAGTTGTTGGGGTAGCAGGTCCCGCCGAAGTTGAACTTCTCGATGCCGTCGAGGAACGACTCGAGACCTGGCAATCCCCGAAGACCCCGATGCTTCATGCAGTACAGCTTGGACACGTTCTCGAAGGGCACCCGGCACACGTGGGCCCGCACGAGTTCGCGCAATCCCGCCACACTCGGCCTGCCTCCCGGGACTCCCAGGAGACCGAGGTAACGCGCCAAGAACACAGGCGGCATGGGTGGATACGGTATTGTCACTTCCGGGGGGCCTTCATCCTTCGCCAAGTCCGGGTCGAGCGGTCCGGTCCGCGCGGGACTATGCAAACCGAGTGTGCTTGGTGCGCCATTTCCTGAGAGAGATCCCCAGCCAGAAGCTGTAGATCCCGAGGGTGATGATCGTCAGGAGCAGCCACTTGATCCAGTTCCCGAAGAGCTGCGACGCGGTCCCATCGAAGGAAAGCCGCCGACCGTTGATCACGGTATGCTTGGCTTCCCAGGCGAACATCATGCAGAATGCCCAGGGATAGCAGATGCCGAGGGTGAAAACCGTGACCAGGATCCCGAGGAGCGACCAGCCGATCAGCTGCAGGAGGCCGCCGTCGAAATATGAATCGGCTGCAGTGTCGCCGTCTACGCGCACGGTAACGTTGACGTCGCTGGACATGGGACTCTCCTTTGTGACGGTTGGTGGATCCGAGGGTCCTAGAACCAGTTCTTCTTGCCGATGATGTAGGCCGCATGAAACTCGGCGTCCGACTTGGTCAGATAGAGGATCCCTTCTATCAGGCCGATAGTGCCCATGACACCGGTGGCTATGCCCACGGTCAGCAACCCGAGAACGAGCGATATCAGCAGCATGATGATTCCCGCTCCGGTATATCCGAGATAGAACTTGTGGACCCCGAGAGATCCCAACAGGATTCCCAGGATACCGGCCGTGACCTTGTTCTTGCCGCCTGCCCCGGCTGCCGCACCCCGGCCGAGCATGGCGCCGCAACTCGTGCACATGACCTGGTTTTCCAGCGTCTCCTTGCCACACGCCTGGCAGAACTTCTTCTCCGAGAGTGGAGAAACGCCGCAGCCTGGGCAAGCCAGGGCATTTTCGTTCAGTTCCTTGCCGCAGTTTCGACAGAACATGAGAATCTCCTTCCGAGAAATGGATTGCGAAATCCGGACGGAAGATCGATCCAGGCCAGGTCGGGCCGCCTCTTCGGTTCGAACCTCGCCTATAGATCCCCTCCGTCGGGGTACGGAGAGAACTGGTCCGCGATCACCCACCACCGGCCGGCGTCTCTGACCAACACTATCATGTCGCGACCCGAAGGGCGAAAGCTCATTCCAGCTCGCTCACACCGCATCTCGTAAGAGTACGTCACGATGGCGGTGTCGCCGTAGACGCGGATGTTCGGATTGTGGGTCTGCCACGAAATGATCTTGGTGGTCTCCGCGTACTCCGTCCAGGCCGAGACACAGGCCTCTCGCCCTAGCAGCGGCATCCGGTCCGCTGGCGTGATCGCGACCATCGTCTCGTGGAAATAGTCGCGCAGATCCGCCGCGCTCCCGGTGGTCCAGCACCGATTCAGCGCTTCCACGGGGTCCCACACCTCGGTTTCAACAGCATTCATGGACGGCTGCCCCCTCGTCGATCTGCCGGCCCGACATGGCGTCGAGCCGCGGGTTGGCCCCGGCGCCCGGGTCACTCTGGTCCATCAACTACCGGCTGGCTACGGTCCACGCACTTCACCGACAGGAGGAGCATCATCAGCAGGCTCGCCGCCTCCACCGGGACATCGAGCATCGCGTAGCCCAGCCGGTACTCGCCGAGGTACACCGAAAGCATGTCCAGAGCGATGGCCAAGATGTTTGCCGCGGCGATCACGGCCGCTGCCCATCGTCGAGTTAGCGGGGACCTGGCGACGAAGACGTAGAGCAGGGAATATGGGACAATGCTGCCTCCCGCGCCACGAAGCATGCCGAGGATGACGGGATCCTGCGGTCCCGCGATCCGGGCGATGAACGCGGGGAACAGCACGAGCGCGAGACCCATGGCCAGGAAGTAGAGGGCGCACACGTAGCAGACGACGCGGAATCCGTCCAGGAAGCCGCGGTGCGAACTTGCGGAAGAACCATCCATCGCCTCTCCTCACGGAGACTCCCCGACGGCTTCGATGAACCGCAGGAGTTTCCGTTCGTCCAGTGCACCCGAAGTGCGAACCCCGGTGCATATGTCGACCCCGAACGGATGAACCGCACGAATCGCACCGCCCACGTTTTCCGCGCCCAGCCCGCCGGCGAGGAATACCGGGACAGGCGAGTCCCTGACGATCCTGGCGCTGAGAGACCAGTCATGCGTGCGGCCCGTACCGCCGAGTTCCTTGACCGGAAGGGACCGATTCCCGGAATCGAGCAGAAGCGCGTCTACCGCGCGCGCAACCCGCATCGCTTCCGAAACCGCCTCGTCGCCGGCGACATGGACGACCTGCACCAGCGAGATCCCGGGCATGGCTTCGCGCAATTCCGCGTGAACCTCCGGGGGAAGACGGTCGCAGAGCTGCACGGTGCTCACCCGGCACCGTTTCTGCTGGGCGACGATCTCCGCGGTGTCGGTCCTGCTGGTGAGCAGGAACGTGGCGATCGGCGGTGGCACCGTTGCGACGATCTCCGCAATGAGAGCTTCCGGAATGACGCCCGGACCGCTCGGCATCTCGGATACGAAGCCCAGCGCCGACGCCCCGAGACGGACGGCAAGGCGGGCCTCCTCGACCGAACCGATGCAGCAGATCTTGATTCGTGTCATTGCCTGCCCGCTTGTCCCCGACGTGCCGGGCTTCGTCCGGCTCGGCCGGGCTGAGGGATGCTCCGGGTCAACGCCATGGTGGCCCAACCGCACCCGGGATGCCATTGAATAATCGACCCCGATGGACCATCATCGATGCGTTCCAGATGGCCTCCCGGCCCGGCCCCCGGAGCGTGAACCGGGAATGCACCGTCTTGTCACGCGGACACCCTCCGCGTCCGGCTATACCCTGGTGCGGCACGCGCGGCATTTCAGGAGCGTAACATGGCCTCCCGGAAACCGATCGACTACTTGACCGAGGCAGACAGGCTGGAGCAAGCCGGTGATCTGGTGAAGGCTGCCGAAGCGGCGGCACGGGCGCTCGCTCTCTCGCCGGAGACCGACGAGATCCGCCTGTACCTGGCCAAGCTGCTCAAGCTGAACGGCAGGACGGACGAGGCGTACGCCCACTATCGCCGCCAGTTGAAGCTGGGCAGAACCGATCTGGATCTGCAGGTGAACCTGGTCGAGATGCTGAGGCTGCAGACCGACCGCGCCGCGGATCCAGATCTCGAGGACGAAATCCGGCAATGCCTGGCCTTCCCGAATGTCGATCATAACATGTTGGCCCGGGTGGCCGCCGCCCGGCTGAACCACAAGCACCCTGCCGGGCCGCGGATGAAGCCGCCCGATCCCGCCGAATGTTGCAAGGATGATTTCCTGATCTCCACCCTGGCGAAGATCTACTTCACCGACAGCGATCTGGAACCGACGCTGAAGGCCCTGCGGCGGGCACTGCTGCTGGAGATCCTCTCATCCGGAACCCTGTGTTCCGACAGGGTGGGCCTGATCACCGCCATGGCGCTGCAGGGCGCCAACAACGAGTACGTTTATGGCATCGACGACCAGGAAAAGCGGATGCTGGCGGCACTGCTGCAGCTGCAGGAGGCGCTGATTGCCGGCGACGGGCCCTCGACGGGCCTCCTCGGCGCGGTGCTGGCTGCGGCGATGTACATGCCGATCTGCGATATGCCCGTCGCGCACCGACTGCAATCGATTCACCTGACCGATTGGCCGGAAAACGTGAGACCGCTGATCAGCAGCACGCTGCTGGATCGACTGGTCGAGCGGGAAATCGCGGCCGCGGTTCCCCGTCTGCTGCCGATCCGGGATGAGGTCTCGAAACTCGTGAAAGCGCAATACGAGGAGCATCCCTACCCTCGCTGGCTGTCGGTGGCTTACCGGCCGAAGGTCAGCTATCGTGCCGATCTGCAGTCGCGTCTGCCGCGGGCCGAACTACCCGATATCCTCGACCGCGGGAAACTGGAAGTGCTGGTCGCCGGTTGTGGTACCGGCCGCCAGCCCATCTCGATAGCGAAGACCTACAAGGACATCTCGGTCACGGCCCTGGACCTGAGCAGCATGAGCCTGGCCTACGGGATGCGGATGGCCGCCGGGATGGGCATCGACAACATCGAATTCCATCAGGGTGACATCCTGGATCTGCCGCACCTGGACAAACGCTTCGCGCTCATCTACTGCTCCGGGGTGCTGCACCATATGCGAGATCCGGTCGCCGGTTGGCGGGTGCTGTGCGGGATGCTGGAGCCGGGCGGCATGATGAACATCGCCCTCTACAGCGAAAGGGCGCGAGCGGTGATCGCAAGGGCCCGCGAGATCATCGCCGGAGCGGGGATCGGCAACGATGCCGAGGCCATCCGCGGTTTCCGGCGCGATGTCCTCGCCGGGCGTTACGGCAAAGAACTGGCGCCATTGACCGGGATCGCCGACTTCTACAGCCTGAGCGGCTGCCGTGACCTGGTCTTCCATGTGCAGGAGCACCGGTTCAGCCTGCCGCGGATCGACGAGATCCGACGCGAACTGGGCCTGGTGGTCATGGGCTTCAACCTGCTGCCGCCCGCCTTCCAGGCTGCCTACCGCAGGAAGTTTCCCGGGGATCCGGGCATGGCCGATCTGGCGAACTGGGACATGCTGGAAGAAATGAACCCCGGCATGTTCCTCAACATGTACAATCTCTGGTTCCGCACCGAAAACTGAGCGCCTGTCGTCGTCTCCGGCGCAGGAGCTCGTCGGGCTTCAATGCCCCCGTTTCCGAGGACCCCGAGTGGTTTTGTGCCGCCGAAGACGACCAAGGCGGACAGGACGAATCCGACACCGGCAAGGCGGGCCGCAATCCGGACTGCCGGATTTCCTGCAACCATGGATACCGCATTCCAACATCGGCCGGAGACACGACGGACGAGCAGGGCCGGCGCGGCTTACCGATCCTCGACCACAGGCTTGAATAATCCGGCTTCATCAGCACCCCGCAAACCCGCATCATACAACCGCTCGTCGACCGGAGAGAGACCAGCGATCATCCTCGGCGTCAGCAGGGAATAGCTCCGGATCGAATCGGTCCGGTCCGCGATGCGCTCCATCGACTCGTCGCTGGTCATCCAGTCGAACGCGTCGTACGCCTCCAGATTCAAGGGCACGGTATAGCTCCGCAGGGTCTTTTCGCGTTCGACGTTGTAGTACTGCTCGAAATACGACATGACAAGTTCACGCAAACTCCGGAATACCGGCTCCCGGAAACGCAGGCCCGCGAAGTTCGATTTGGCGATCGCCCCCCAATGGCCGTCCCGCCTGAACAGGGACAGCAGATGATCGTCATCACGGCCATCCGGGAGCATGTCCAGGATCAGGGGAGGATGGCCGATCCGGCGTAGGGCCGCCGCCGCGAACAAGGCGCCGTCGAAGCAATGCGCGACCCGGTCCCGGAGCACCTTCAACGGGCAGCGGTAGACTGGTTCGCTGCTGTAGGGGATCGAATCGAGAAATCCCTGGATCCTGGCGGGGGTGCTCAGTTCGGCGATCACTCGCCGCTCCGGAGCTGTCAGCGCCTTGATGAAGGAATCGGTTCCGGACATTCAGACCTCCGGCTTCCAGCCCGCGACGTGGGTCGACCGTGCCGCGGCATGCCTGCGATGAAGGATTGCGACAGACCAGTCCGGCATATCGGCTCGGGCATCTGCACGCTGTTGCCATTCTGCACGTGGCCCGTACCGACATGCATATTTACGATGCGTTGAGCTGCGGGTGGATCTGGCGCGGGCCTGGCGAATGCCAGGGCCGAGGCGGGGCCGACCATCGACTCGAACGTCCCGTAATACGGTGAACCCACTACCCTTCCCACATCGCATCTCTATCGCGGCTCTATACGATACCACCAGCTCTCTCCGCCATCTGATGGCATGTAGACCGACCGGCCGTCGTTGAAGATCTTATCCTTGTCGCCGTTGCATGTTGAAAGGAGGATATACTCCTCGGTCACTTCGGCAACCGAGTCGTAGATGACTCCGCTCTCGATGACACACTTCCCGGGGCTGAACAGGCTTTCGTCGATCTGCAGGGGAACTTCTTCGACTGCAGATTCCGAACCCTCCCGAAACATCGAGTAGTCCAGTACGATCTCGGGACCACCGGCCCCTACCTGGCGCAGTCGCAGGTTCTGCTTCCTTGCGATTCCACGATCGGTATAACAGACCTGGGATGCACCGCAGTAGATGTTTGCCGATGCGCTGTCTCCGGCCGCCGAAACGACGAAGTAGTGAGAGTCGGTCCAAATCGTGTAGGCGCCACCTTCAGACACCCACACGCCCGCACGCATCGCGCGAAGCCGCTCGCCTGTTGTCGGAGTGCGGGAACATGACGCGACCGAGAACAACGCGACGGCTATCAGACCTACGAGAACAACTTTCCTCATATCTCCCTCAAATCCGTATAACGCTGCGCATCGGGCGCAGCGAGCCTTGCGGGCCGACGCCTGCATGCGCTTCGGCGGTCGGCCTTCGCAAGCATCGACCCGCACATCACTTCTCGTCAAGCCCGAGGAACCGCACCGCATTGTTGTAGAAGATGTCGCGCTTCTCCTCTTCGGTCAGGAAAGCGGCTGATTCGATCCCTTCCACTGCCATTCCGATGGCCTCGGGCCACACCATCTGGTCTGACCCGAAGAGCAGCCGCCTGCCGAAGCCGGCGCGGACGAGCTCCCGCATGTAGCTGTGGAATTCCTCTCGAGGCAGGATCCAATTGATCGTCGCGAGATCGACGTAGACCTGCGGGTACACCGACAGGATTGCCTTCGTTTCCTGAAGGTACGGGGCCCCGCCGTGCATCAGGTAGATGCGCAACCGTGGGTGGCGAATGAGCACTTCCTCAACGAGGATAGGGTTTCCGAGCGTCACGCGGAAATTCGGGCAGCACGGGTCGTACGGCGTTCCCGGGGGGCCAATCCCCGTGTGGATCCCTACTGGGATATCCATTTCTTCGGCGAGCGCGTAGTAGGGCTCCATGCAAGGGTCGTTCGGCGCCATGCCTCTGTGTTGCAGGATCAACTCGCCCAGAACGTGCACGCGACCCGCTTGTATTTCGGCGCGAAGTCTCGCGAGGTCAGGAAGGGGGCTCGCCTCGTCCACGAACGCGCCAACCATGATCCTGTCCGGCGCGGCCTCACGCCAACGACCGATTGTTTCCGGTGGCCCGCTGGCGACGGCCTTCACGATGTTGTAGCGCTCGAGCTCCGCCAAGGACATGTCGCGAAGTTCGGCGCTCGTTCTCGCGGCGGACGGTCGCCCGGTGACGGGATTCACTGCGGGTGGCTCTCCGTCATCCAGGTGGAAGGCATGAAGATGCATGTCGATGATGGGTGGCCTGCGGCTGTCGATGCTCGTCTGGGCCACCGCGGGGTCCAAGCAAATCGCAGCCACCACAAGCAGGAATACTAGCGCAGTCAATCTCTGCATGAGATCCTCCATCAAGTGCGTGAACCCGCCGCCGACTTCAGCCGGGGCTGAACGAACCGCCGAACGTTGGCTTCAGGTGCAAGAGTCGGTTGGCGCGGACTTGGCGCAAGCCAAGTACGTGACAAGCGGCTTCATCGGCCGTAAGCATTGTCGGGCTAGCCCTCCACATGGCATACCGCGCGTTCATCTCGTTCGACTGACTAGAAAGGCGATTAGAAGAGCCATTACGCCTGGCGCAGCTACCATCACGGTGAGCGGCCATCCCCCATTGAACCGGCCACCCAGGCTGGCCACGAGGCCCGATCCTGCGGCGCCTGCAATGGAAACCCAGATGTAAGCCGTGAATTTGTTCGGGCCTCGCCCGGGTTCGTTGTCCACTTCCCTCACTCCTTCGAATCGTCGGGTTAATTTTGGCTTCACCTGCAAGCGCGACTGGCGCGGCTTGTGCGCCAGCACAAGGCGTGACAGGCGCGATTGACACCGGCGGAGGGATCTCGGGCGCAGATTCACCGACCACAGCCTATCGAGGTCCCCTGAAGTTGATCTGCGCCGATCAAAAATGGTAGAATCGTCGCCTGCCTGGGCACCTGGAAGCGGGAATATGCGGCTGAAATTCCTATTCCCTCCCAGAACGCAGATAGCTCGTTACCGGCCTATGCTGAAATCGGCATAGGCCACGATCGGAAGATCGGACACCCAGGAGAGGCGGGGCGTCGGACCGCGCGTAATTCCTGCGTAACACCCGTTTGCGAAGCTGGTTTCTGCAAGGCCCTGATAGTCGCGGGAGAGGCATCGACGGCCGATGCCCCCGCCGGAGAGGGCCGGGAGGGATAGCAATGAATTCTACGAGAATCGTCGTGATCGCGGTGATCGCCGGGTTCTGTTGCGCCGGAACCGCCGGCGGCGAGGCATGGGACGTCACCGAGGACTGGAGCGACACGCAGAACCCGAATGGCGTCTGGTCCTATAACGCCGCCGTCGGAGATCCGCTCACGGTCCACCAGGAGGACTACGGCCTCTGGGAGGGCGATCCGCCCCAGCCCGCCTGGGCCTTCAATCCCGTGAGCGTCGGCGGGGCCCACCTGCCGAGCTTTCTCCGGTGCACGGACGACGTGACCGGAGGGGGGCTGGACTATCCAATCGGAAAGATCTTCATCCATGGGAACGATGTCTGGAACTCGCCGCCCGTGTATCAGAACGAAAGGGCAAACGTGGCGTGGACGAGCCCAATGGAGGGGGAGGTCGTGATCTCTGGCGGCATCTGGCATCCGAATCCGGGGATCGGGCGGGACGTGGACTGGGAGATATGGCGGAACCAGACGCGTCTGACCGCCGGGACGATCGGTTACGACGATCCTTACTCGTCGGGCTCGATGATGCCGTGGAGCGAGGGATCAGGGGGCGAGGGCGCCCTCGGTGTCGCGGTGGAAGTCGGAGACGAGGTCCGGCTGGAGATCCTCTGGAACCAGAACTTCGTCGCCGCCTACTTCGCGGGGGTCGACTTCCGTATCGAGGAGACCGCGACGGACGTCTCTACCCTGCCGGGACTTCCGGTCTCCCTCGTCCTGGAGCAGAACCAGCCGAACCCGTTCAACCCGGTGACGACGATCCGTTACGGCCTCTCCCTCCCGTCGGAGGTCTGGCTGGGCGTATACGATATCGCCGGCCGGCGCGTGCGGATCCTCCGAGGGGGTGGGGAGGAGACAGCCGGATTCCACGAGGTTCTCTGGAACGGGTGGGACGACTCGGGGAGACCGGTCTCTTCGGGGACCTACTTCTATCGGCTCATTGCCGACGGTCGGTCGGAGGCGAGGCGCATGACCCTGGCACGATAGTGTTCATCGGTGCCCCCTTCATCGGATTGTCTCTTGGCTGTCAAGCGAGAACATCACCAGCGGGCCGTGCCGTCCCGGTCCTGGCCCAGCCAGGACCGGGACGGCACGGAACGGCTTGTGCATGTAGTGCCAGGTTTTGCCATCTCATTCTACAGTTATGACTACCTTTCCTCGGGCATGACCTTGATTCAGATACCGAAAGGCTTCAGGGGTCTGACTGAGCGGGTACGTTCTGTCGATGACGGGTGTGACCTCTCCGGCCTCAATGAGCTTCTTCAGAACAACCAGGTCCTCGTTTTTCGGAATCGAAAGAAACAGGCGTACCTTCTGGCGGGCGAACACCGACAACAAGAGCGCCTTAGCAATGTAACCCAGGCCGCCATTGCCGCTGTTCGGTATTAGAGTCCCTTGGGGAGAGAGCGCGCGCCTGCAGTCTGAAAACGAACGGTTCGCTACATTATCGAGGATAAGATCGTAGCGATGGCCGCTGAGCGTGAAGTCCTCTTCGGTGTAATCAATGACATGGTCCGCGCCGATCGCACGGACCATGTCCACGTTCCTGGTGCTGCAGACGCCGGTCACCTCAGCTCCGAACGTCTTGGCAATCTGCACAGCGAATGTGCCCACACCCCCCGACGCACCATTAATCAAGACCTTGTGCCCTGGCTGCACCCTCCCCGCATCCCGAAGACCATGGAGGGCGGTGAGCGCTGACATAGGAACGGCGGCGGCTTGCTCAAGCGTTAGACTGGTCGGCCTCGGCAGAAGCTTGTCTTCTGCAGTACACACATACTCGGCACAGGTGCGGCCACACTCACCGAAGACTTCGTCACCTGGTTGAAACCGGGTCACGTTCTTACCGACCGCCACAACATGCCCTGCCACATCGTATCCCGGAACATGGTTCTTGGGATTGGGCCACCCGGTAAACAAGCGCACGAGGTACGGCACGCCTCTCATAATAAAGTAGTCGCCTGCATGGAGAGCAGCTGCATGAACGCGAACCAGCACGTCGTCATCCCTCTTGACAACCGGTGTAGCGATTTCCCTGAGTTCGAAGACATCCGGTGAACCATAGTGATTTTGAACGATCGCCTTCACGGGCACTCCTCGAAGCGCGGGGTGATTCGGTCTTGCTGCGTTGGTCCTCCAGAATCTATCAATCTTATAAGATCTTGTGACGTTGGCTTCAGCTGCGAAGTCGATTGGCGCGGCCCTGGCCCCGCCAGGAGCGTGACAAGCGGCTTTGACAGGTGGAGGCCTCATAGGTGTTAGGCAGTCTTCCGGAGGACCCTATAGCTCAGAATCGTAGTCCGACCACAAGACCACAGCACTGACCAACGGGTTTCTCGAAATCCAGGGTCAAACCAGCGATTTCCACCGCTTGCCAGCGCTCCCTTTGGCCTGCCACCAGCCCGATAAGAGTGCCGACGGATCCCAGGAACGCCGCCAATACCCCAGCCTTGGCCTCGGCCTTAAACGACAGCATGCCAGGCTGGTCATCGCCGGACGCAAAGCCTACGAGAGCCCCAAGGCCTGCACCCACGCCAAATCCGACCAAAGCCCCCTTGCCTCGGCCAAATGGACGAACACTTTCTTCGAGCTTAACCATGTCGTCTCGCAAGACCACCAATAGGGGTTCGTTCGCAGCTGTCCTAAATACGAATGCCGAGTCAGTTGCTTCGGCGAGAATGCCGGTAACTTGTCGAGTGCGAAAGCTGTCGGATGAACGGTCGACGATTGTGGCGCGGGCTCGCAGGCCAGGCTGAACTTCCGACCATTCCCCAGCGAGAGCCATCCCACCTGCGGCACAAATGACGAGAAACATGAACAGAATCGTAGGAAATATTCCCGCCTTGGGCACGTCGGCTCCCTTAGAACGAGTTACTCAATATCTGCCTAACGAAAAGGATTGTATCCGGAGCGTCCAGCAAACGCCGGAAGCACCAGGAGCGAGACAGATGCCGTATTCGAAGACCCCGAGGCGGTCCGGATACAATCTGTTGGACATAACCGCGGCCAACTATGGGGATTGTATCGCCACGAGGAGCCTGTGGCGAGTGATTTGTAGGAGCAGGTCCCGTCTGCCGGCCTTGTGCTGGGGGCCACAGTGCGGTTCGATCTGTAGTGGGACACCGGCACGGCTGGCCCTGCTGCCAGGGCCTCGGTGAGCCGGACAAACGCCGCCATCCCCGTCTCTGAACCGGACAGCAGAACCTAGTTCTCTCATGCCGCCCTCCTGTGGCTCTTGTTCCTGGCGACACTACAAGGCGGCGAACGAGCAGTCACCACCGCAGCGATGTCCCCGACTCTCAGCAACCGCCCTTGACGACACACTGGGCAACGGGTCCATCTGGCCGTGTCCAGGTTCCCGTCCTGCACGGCGCCATTGCCGCAGGCTTCGCCCTGGCTGTCTCTTCCGGCCAGCAACCGGCGACATCGGGCGAGCTTCTCGGTCTTGGCCCGGTTGGCCAGCAGCCCGTACTGCCGGATACGCTGAAACCCCTTCGGCAGGACGTGCAGCAGGAAGCGTCGGATGAACTCGTCAGCGGCGAGGGTCATCACCCGCTGCTGGTTGTCATGGCGGTAGTCCTTCCACTGGAACCGCACCGTGGCGTTGTCGATGCTCAGGATCCGCCGGTTGGAGATGGCCACGCGATGGGTATACCGGGCCAGGTAGCGCAACACCTGCCTGGGGCCACCGAACAGTGGCTTGGCGTAGACGACCCACGGCTTGGCTCGCAACGTCGCCAACAGTGACTGCCACCGCTCCGGTTCGGCGAGTGCGGCCTGTTCGCCGTGGAACTCCAGCTTCTGTTGCTGTCGGGCCTGCTGGAGAAAGCGCAGGAAACACCCCCGGAAGAACCGTCTGAGCACGGGCACCGGCAGAAAGTAGCGTTTCCGCGAAGCAACCCACTGCTGCCCGTCCAGCGAGAGGCCTCCACCAGGAACCACGCAATGCACGTGCGGGTGGTGGTGCAGGTTCTGGCCCCAGGTGTGCAGGACCGCCAGAAAGCCGATCTCCGCTCCGAGGTGCCGTGGATCCCGTGCGATGGCCGCGAGCGTCTGCGACACCGCCCGAAACAGCAGGCCGTACAGCAGGGCGGCCACCAGGCGAGGCGGTCCGTGGAGCTGCCCCAGCAGGAGCCCCACCTCGGCCTTCGACAGCACCGTGGGCAGGCGTTGCGGTCTCTTCGCCCGCACGAGGCCGTCGAGCCAGGGCAACTCGATCTCCAGCACGTGTCTGTAGAGGAACAGCAGGGCGCTCAGCGCCTGATTCTGGGTCGAGGCGCTCACGCGACGCCTGACGGCGAGATGGGTGAGGAAGGCCGTCACCTCTTCGGCGCCCATTTCCTCCGGGTGTCGCAGACCGTGGAACCTCACGAAGCGGCGGACCCAGTCCACGTAGGCGCGCTCGGTGCGGCGGCTGTAGTGGCGGGTGCGGATGGTGTGTCGGATGCGGTCCAGCAGCCGGGGGCGAAGCGTATCCCTGTCGCTTTCCATGCGTGCGTCTTGGCAAGATGCGGGCCGGCATCTTCTCCGGGATGGCGTCTACGGCGGCGCGGGCGAAGAACCGGCCTACGAGCCGAGCCGGTATCCGAGACCCAGCCCCGGCCGGTCCGATCCCACCAGCCACCCGTCCTCGAGCGTCACGGTCCCGGCCGTCGGATCGTCCAGCAGGTCGAGGTGTCCGTCGAGGTCGGCGTAATGCACGTTGCGCCTGGCCAGCGCGTACTGCAGGCCCGCTGCGATGCCCAGGGCGGCCTCGTCCATGCATCCCACCATCACCTCGAGGCCGGCGGCCTGGGCCACGGCGTCGATCTTCAGCGCCTGGCTCAGTCCGCCCACCTTCATGAGCTTGACGTTGATCATGTCGGCCAGGTCGTTCCGGGCGAGGCGGAAGGCGTCGCGCAGGGACATGAGGCTCTCGTCGGCCATGATGGGCAGGGACGAGCCGGCGGTGACGCGGCCGAGCTGGTCGAGCTCGTCGCGCGGCGTGGGCTGCTCGATGAGCTCGAGCCTGGCCGTGCGCACCGCCGCCACGAAGGCCAGGGTCTGCTCGACCGTGAAGCCCTGGTTGGCGTCGAAACGCAGCTCGGCGCCCGGTCCGAGCGCCTCGCGCACCTTCAGCACGCGCTCGGCGTCCAGGTCGGGATCGACGCCGCCCTTGATCTTGAGGCAGCGGAAGCCCTGCGCCGCGTACTTGCGCGCCCGGGCCACCGTCTCGCCGGGCGGCAGGATGCCGATGGTCACGCTGGTGCGGATGCGCGTGCGGTGGCCGCCGAAGAGCCGCCAGAGCGGCAGGCCCGCGCACTGCCCTACGAGGTCCCACAGCGCCATGTCCACGGCCGCCTGGGCCGAGGGACGGCCGGCGAGCAGGGGCGCGACCTTGTCGAGCACGGCCGCGGGGCGCAGCGAGTCCTGTCCCACCAGCGCGGCGGCCACGTCGCCCTGCAGCACGGCCAGGGTGTCCTCGGGGGTCTCGCCGGTCACCGGCAGGTCGGGCGCCGCGCAGCCCCAGCCCACGTAGCGCCCGGTGTCCACGCTCAGGAATATGTTGGTGGCCGTGGTCACCGTCTCGTAGGCGATGGTGTAGGGCTCGGCCAGGGTCATGTCCACGCGCCAGGCGTCGACCTTGCGGATCCTCATGTCAGTACCGCCGTTGATGGATCTCGTCGAGGGTCAGGCTCTTGAGGTCCTCGACGAAATCAACGAGGTTGCGGACCATCACCTGCCACATGCGGTGGCCCTTTTCGGCGCTGGCCCGCGTGGGGTCGCCCATCACGCCGTTGGGAGAGATGCGGGCCGTGTAGGCGTTCCACGTGACCGCGCGCAGGTTCGTGAAGTCGAGGTAGCGGCTCGAGAAGCGCGGCACCGACGGGGCCGCGCGGTCCATGTGCACCAGTTCCGGGCGCAGGGCCAGGGTGGTGCTGGTCTCGATCTCGCCGGCGTGCACGTCGTTGTCCGTCTCGGCGAGCGCGTTGATGTCCACGTCGCTGGTCTCGCCCGATTCCACGCAGGTGAAGATGCGGGCGTCGCGGTTGATCATCTGGGCCGCGAAATGCAGGGCCGGCCCGTTGCCGCCGTGGCCGTTGACGATGACGAGCTTGGTGGCCCCGCAGCGGGCGGCGCCCATGCCCACGTCGTAGACCAGCTGCGCCATGGTCTCGTTGCGCATCGACAGGGTGCCGACGAAGTCCTCGTGGTGGTACGACACCCCGTAGGGGATCAGCGGCAGCACCAGCGGCTTGGGGTCGGTGCAGGAGGCGGCCACCCGGCGTGCGAGCCAGTCGGCGTCGAAGGCGTCGACGTCCAAAGGCAGGTGGGGACCGTGCTGCTCGATGGCGCCCACCGGCAGGAGCACGATGTCCGTCTCGTGGAAACGCTGCTCGGCCTCGGGCCAGGTCAGCTCGGCCAGCAGCCACGGCTGCCTGTTCTCCGACGCCGCGCCCCGCCGGCGGTTCTCGAATGGCGACAGCGTATTGAAGTCGGGCTCGTCGAAGGGATCGCAGGGCAGCCACACGCGGCCGTGCCGTATCACGGCGCCGTCGGCGTGCTGCAGGCAGAGGCGCAGCACCGGTCCGCGCAGATCGCTGGGCATGGTGCCGAGCGGGGCCCGGTCCTTGTCCAGGCGGACCTGCAGGACCTCCGGATGCGCGTCCGGGAGCGGCTCGTCGGTCCGCCACAGGCCGCGCTCGTGCAGCATCAGGATCATCTGGTCGGAGCCGGCGCTCTCCTGCTTGACGTCGTGTCCGTGCAACGCCTGCAGGGCGTCCTCGATCTGCTTCGGCGCATACCCGCAGCGCTGGGGGTCGGCGCCCAGGGCCGCCAGCATGCCCACGATGCGCCGGCACTTCTCGCACTTGCCGCAGGGCAGGACGCGATCGCTGTCCTCGTCCTTGTGCGCGGCGTGGCAGGACACCTGGAGCCGCTGCAGGTCGGGATAGCGCTCCACCAGGATCTTCTCGATCAGCAGCTCCGAGAGATGGCGCAGCAGGGAGAACTGATGCACCCGCCAGCTCTTGCGCTGGAAGTAGCGGCTGAGCGCCAGGTCGAACCAGCGGCTCTGGTCGTAGAGCCCGTCGTAGTGGGTCAGGCCCCTGTGGCGGACCCGCCTGCTGGTGTCGAACTCGTCGCCGATCACCAGGCGGTCGATGCCGCGCTTGCGCAGCAGCGGCAGGGCGCCGAAGAGGAACACGGCCACGGTCCACAGCCGGACCGGGTAGATGTCGGCCCGCACCTTGGCGAAGTCCGGCCGGACGAAGGGCAGGCGGCGCAGCATCCAGCTGAAGACGCGGTCGCAATCGGTCCAGACGCGGCCGGTGTCGGGAACGTGCTCCCGGAAATGGCGGTGGGCGTTGAGGGCCGTGAACCAGTGGCGGCCCGATTCGTTGACGAAGACCGGGTGCGTCTCGACCCCCAGTTCGGCGAGGAGGCCGTAGCTCAGCAGGCTGTCCTTCCCCCCGCTGGACAGGACGCAGCAGGCGCCGCGCTCCCCGCCCCAGGACGCCTGCCGATCCTCCGCGACCGCGTCGGGAAAGACCAGCTCGGCGCGCGACGCTTCGCCAGCCCTGACCACGGGCAGCTTCGTCGCCGGCTCCACGAGGAAGGGGTTGGGCTTGAGGAACCTGTTCACGTAGATCTCGCGCGACGTGTTGGCGGCCATGTCTGCCAGGAAGCGGCGGTCGCGCTCGTCGAAGGCTCCATGCAGCACCATGCGGCGGCAGAACAGGCCGTAGTTGAGGGCGACCTGGGCGAGGATCAGGGAGGCCAGGTTCCGGTCGACGGGGTCGTCCGGATCGAGGACGTCCTCCTCCCAGGCGTAGCTCAGCTTCACGCTCTCTGTGCCCTCGGGGCGGACCACCGTGTACTGCGCGCTGATGCGCCGCGCCTCGATCCGCGCCGGACCCACCTCAAGACGGTCCCAGACCAGCAGCGGCGCCAACGGGTTGTCGGACATCACGCACTCCTCTCCGCGGCGGCCGCGCGCAGGGGTTCCAGGACGCCCACCAGTCCCGAGGCGCCGTCGGCCAGGACGTCGAAGGCGGGCAGGCCCGTCTGCCCGGTGATGGCCGCGCAGGCCGCCGGGATCCCGGCGGCTTCGAGACCCTCGTGGTTCACGGTGACGGCCACCACCGGCCGGCCCGAGATCAGCTCCACGGCGCGGATCTGCGTGGGCAGGTCGTGCATCGCGAAGCCCGGGAAGCCGTCGTACTCCCGGCGCGCCGGCGCGTGCTGCATGACGACGGCCTGGGGCCGGCCCGCCGCCAGCAGCTCGAAGCCCCCGGGGTAGGCGGGATTCATGAGACTGCCCTGGCCCTCGAGCACGATCGCCTCGGCGTCGCTCTCCCGCCAGCAGGACCACACCGCGTGCTCGATCTCGCCGGCGACGAAGTCGTTGATCAGCGAATCGAGGATGATGGCCCGGCGGGCGCCCTGCAGCCAGGCGGTCTGGCCGGTGCCCACCAGCTCGGCGCGGCGGCCGGCCTCGCGCCAGGCATCGACCAGCAGCCAGGCGGTGGTGCGCTTGCCCACGGCGGAATCGGTGCCCAGGATGGCCACGCGGAAGGCCGCCACCTCGTCGATGCGGCCGTCGAAGAAGTGCAGTTCGGACCGCGGCGGCGTGCGGCGCACGTCGCGGATCTGCGCGCCGTATTCGCGGGCCAGGGCGGAGAACTCCGGATCCTCGGACAGGAAGTCGTGCAGGCCGCTGTCCACGCCGAGACCGGCCCGCAAGGCGTCGGCCACGTCCTTTCGGGCCGCGCCGGGCAGCCGCCCGCCGTCGGGCGCCAGTCCCACCACGAAGTGGGTGGCCGGACCGCCGGATCGCGCGGCGGCGTCGAGGGCCGCCCGCAGATCGGCGACCACGGGGATGCCCCGCGGCCGGCCGTCGAGCACCTCGCCCGCGTCGCGCCCGGCCCAGGTCCCGTCTATCACGGCGGCCACGTCGTAGCGCTCGCTGCGGCGCACCAGCCCGTGGGCGGTCTTGCCGTTGGTGGTGTTGAAGGCGCCCCGGCAGTAGACCACGGCGCGCCCCTCGGGCTTGCGGGTCACGCCGATTTCCTTCCGGTGAGAATCGCGACGTAGCGATCGCCGGGCAGCGGTTCCTGCTGGTTGCGCGCCAGCAGCACGAGCAGGCCGGCCGTCGACGCCGGCAGCACGTTGAGGCCCTCCCGGTCGCGCAGCATGCGGGCGCAGTCGAGCATGGCCTTGTCGCTGGCGTCCGCGGCCCAGCCGCCGGTCGAGCGGATGGCCTCCAGCGCCAGGTCGCCGTCGATGGAATGCCAGTTGACGAGGGGCTCGTTGACCGCCGTCTCCTTGATGCGCTCCGGCGGCAGGTCGGCGCACTCCGGCAGGTTCTTGCGCCAGGCCACGACGATGGGGTTCTTGCCGTGGGACGAGCCGCAGACCAGGTGCGGCACGCGCGAGGTCTTGCCGCGGCGGTAGAGGCTGACGAAACCGTGGTAGATGCCGGCCAGGGTGGTGCCGTTGGACACCGGCACCGCGACCGCGACCGGCGCGTCGCGCAGCTCGTCGTAGATCTCGTAGGCGATGCCGCCGTAGGCCTGCAGCTGCAGCAGGGTGTTGGCCCCGCCGGGATTGGCGTCGTAGATCTCGTCCTTCTGGGCGCGTTCGCCGGAGACGAGGACGGCGTTCTCGTAGTCGCCCGGCACGCACTCGATCTCGGCGCCGAGCTCCACCATCTCCTTCTCGCGTCCGGTATGGTAGCCGGCCGGTATGTAAACGATGCAGCGCAGGCCCGACAGGCGCGCGGCCATGGCGGTGGCCACGCCGTAGTTGCCGCAGGTGGCGACGGTCATGGCGTCGAAACCGCGACGCATGGCGTCCAGGGCCTGGGCGAAGGCGATGCGGTCCTTCTGGGTGCCGCTGGGATTGCTGCCCTCGAACTTGAGGAAGATCTGCCGCAGGCCGCTGCTGCGCTCCACGTTGCGCGCGCGGGCGATGGTCGTGTCGCCGACCTCGCTCTCGAAGATGTCCTCGAAGGCGGCGAGGCGTTCATCCAGCGGCTTGTCCTGGTCCGCCGCCACCAGGTGCTGGGTGCCGTACCTGTCCCCGAGGTCTGCGCTGGCGGCGGAGGCGCCGTCCAGGAGGATGAAACCCGGGTCGGGTCTGGGGGTCCGTTCGTCGACCATGCGCCGGTCCTTTCATTGGTCCCGGCGCCGCAACCCGCCGGGATCTCGGCGAAGTACACCACAAGGCGCGAACACGCGCAACAGGCGCGATGACAGGCGCGGGTCGGACTCGCGGCCGAGACCACCGTCCGGCAACGCAGGCCCAAGATCGAGGTGCGCGGGACGAGCATCAGCGCAAGTGTCTGCGCTACGATCAGGCTGGCGAGGGCGAGGTGAACTACGTGGCGAGATTTTCGGTTGACCGCCTATCCCTCCCCCATAGACTGGCCGTCGAGCGGGCTCCTCTATCACTCGACGGCGATGCACTGTCCCGGACGGCGCCGGCAACCCGCTGCCACATTCCGATAAGGGCATTAGTCCCTGTCCCGAGGTGCACCGTCATGTCCGCCCGTTCCAAACCCGCCCGGACCGGCCCGCCCGCCGCGCCGCCCCGGAGGCGCCGGGGAGGCCTGTCGCCCGTCGTCTGGGTGATCGCGGCGGCCTTGCTGATGCGGCTGTGGTTGCTGCTGGATGTGCGGGACGCACCTTTCTGGCTGACGCCGACCGTGGACGAGATCGGCTTCATCCAGCTGGCCGAGATGCTGCGCAGCGGCACGCCCCTGCCCTTCGGCGCCTACTACGTGGCGCCGGGCTACGCCTATCTGCTGGCGGGCATCCTGGCCGCGGGCGGCGAGCCGATCTGGGCCAAGTACCTGCAACTGGCCATCGGCGTGCTCAACGCGGCACTCGTCTTCCTGCTGGGACGACGTTTCTTCGGATACCGCGCAGGCGTGGCGGCCGGCCTGCTCTGGGCGGTCTATCCGGCCGCCCTCTTCCACGAAGTGCTCCTGCTCAAACCGACCCTGACCGTCTGCTGCAGCCTCGTGGGGTTGGCGTGCGTGACGCGGGCGGACGGCGACACCCGACCCTGGCGCTGGCTGGTGGCGGGCATGGCCTTCGGCGCGGCGTCCCTGCTGCGCGGCGAGATGGTCGCCGTGGGCCTCGGTTTGGCCGCAGGAGGTTTGCTGGCCCGGCGCCGCGGCCGGCCCGGCGCGGCCGGCTGGCCGGGCCCGGTGTTGCTGGTGGTGGGGCTGGTCGGTGTCGTGGCCGTGCCGACTGTCCAGAATCTGCGCGGCTGCGGAAACCTGGTACCGGTGGCCTATGGCGGCGGCACCAACTTCTACATCGGCAACCACGACGGTGCGGACGGTTCCTATCTGCCCCTGCGCCACGACCGCAGCGATGTCCTCTTCGAGGAAAGCGACGCCATCGGCCTGGCCCGCCGCGCGAAGGGCGGCGACCTCGGACCGGCCGGCGTCTCCCGCCACTGGTATGGCGAGGGTCTCGGCTGGTGGGTCAAGCAGCCGGCCGCAGCCGTCGCCCTTACGGTCAAGAAGGCGTTGCTGGTCTGGGGACGCTGGGAAGGTTACGACGTGCTCTCGCTGCCCCTGGCCGGGCGTTGGGTGCTGCCCCTGCGCGACCCCGTCCTCCGCCCGGTGCTGTTGCTGCCCCTGGCCCTGGTCGGGCTGTGGGTCAGCCGCCGGCGGCGCGAACTGTGGCCGCTGCGGATCTTCCTGCTGGTCAGCTGGCTGGCGCTGAGCCTCTTCTTCCTCTTCGAGCGCTTCCGTCTGCCCCTGACCGCCGTGGCGCTGGTCTTCACCGGCTACTTGTTGATCGCCGCCTGGGACGCGTGGCGGGCCGGTCGCCGCACTTCCGTGCTGCTGGGACTGGCGGCCGTCGCCGCGATCGCTGCGCTGCTGGCCTTGCCCTCGGTCCAGCGCAACGAGGCGGTCCTGCACGTCAATGTCGGCAACATGCTCCTGCAACAGGGCCGTTTCGAGGAGGCCCTGGCCGAGTACCGCATCGTGCAGCGGCGCTCGCCCTCGTCGGGCCGGGTGTTGATCAACATGGCCAACGCCCAGTGGGCCCTGGGCCGCGCCGACGAGGCGCTGGCCTCGCTGGACGGCGCCCTGTCCTTCCTGCGCTACGAAGCCCAGCGCAGGGGCCGTCCCTCGGTCGAGGAGATGCTCTACTGCCACGAGATGGCCGGCGACATCCAGGCCGCCGCGGGCCGCGCCGGGCCCGCGGCGGAACACTACCGCGCCGCACTGGTGCTAGCGCCGGAGCATCCGCGGTTGAAGGGCAAGCTGGATCGGGTCGGCGGCGGGCAGTGAGAACTCCGCGCGCCGGCGCATCGTGATTGCCGGGCGCTCGCAATCCTGCGTACGCACCCCGATCCCCCCTTCGCCGGAACCCCCGTGCCCGACCCTGTAAAAGTGCGGGCGTAAGCGACACTGTATTGGCGGCTCTGAGCGAGCAAAGCGAGCGAAGCAGCAAGAAAGCCCGCCTCGAACGAGGCGGGCTTTCGCGCGCGGAGCCGAAACAGTGTCGCTTACCCCCGCACCTCCCGTACGCAGTCGATGACGGTCCCGTCCACCCACTTGATGGCGGCGACGACCTTCTCCCCCAGGTCCGGAGGCGTCGGCGGCCCGCCCACGATCTCCTCCACCTCGGCCTTGATCTCGGCGATGGGCCGGATGGGCAGCGACGAGCCGCGCACGGCCTCGATCAGGTCCCGCCGCTGCGGATTGATCGCGATCCCGCGCTCGGTCACCACCACGTCGATCAGTTCGCCGGGCCCGCACAGGGTGGTCACGCGGTCCACCAGCACGGGGATGCGGTCGCGGAAGCTCGGGATGGGCAGGATGGTGCACCTGGCGGTCAGGCAGTTCATCCAGCCGCCGATGCCGTGCAGCAGGCGGCCGTCGCTGTGGGTGACCACGTTGGCGTTGAAGCCCGAGTCCACTTCGGTGGCGCCCAGGACCACCGCGTCGAGCATGCTGGCGAAGTTGCCCTTGCCGTGCCAGTTGTAGCTGGTGAAGGGGCTCGTGTTCACGTGGCCGGGGTTCTCGCGCATGCTGCGCACGCCCTCCAGATCGAAGGTCTGGCCGTCGAGGATGTAGTCGGTGAGCCCCTCCTCGAGCATGTCGACGAGGTACTGGGTTGAGCCGCCGCGCACGAAGCGGGCCCTGACACCCTTCTCGCGCATGATGTCGCGCAGGAAGATGGCGAAGCTCAGGGCCGTGCCGCCGGCGCCGGCCTGGAACGAGAAGCCGTCGCGGACGATGCCCGCCTCCTCGCAGAAGCGCGCGGTCAACTCGGCGATCAGCAGCCGGTCGGGGGACCTCGTCACCTCGGTGGTGCCCGAGACGATCTTGTCCGCGTCGCCTATCCGGTCCATGACCACGACCTGGTCCACGTTGTTGCCCTGGATTTGCCAGGGGATGCAGGGGAAGTCGACCAGGTTGTCGGTGACCACGACCACGTGGTCGGCGTAGATCGAATCCGCCAGGGCGAAGCCGAGCAGGCCGCAGGCGGTGGGACCGCGGTCGCCGGTGGCGTTGCCGAAGGGATCGGCCGTGGGCGCGGCGATCACCGCGATGTCGATGTGCACCTCGCCGTCCTGGATGGCCTGCCAGCGGCCGCCGTGGCTGCGCAGCACGCCCATGCCGCGCATCTTGCCCTCGCTGCAGTAGGCGCCGAGCGGGCCGTTCATGCTCCCCTCGATGTGGTGGATGACGCCGCTGTCCATCAGCTCGATCAGGGGCGCGTGGCAGGGGAACGCCGCGCTCGGGAACCAGCGCAGACCCTTGGCCCCCGCCGCGGCCGCGGCGGCGAAGACCGCGTTGGCCACGTGGTCGCCGTTGCGCAGGTGGTGGTGGCTGCTGACGGTCATGCCGTCGCGCAGCCCGGCGTTCGCCAGCGCCGTTCCGAGATCCTTGACCACCTTGTAGCCGTCGACCGGATAGTCGCTGCAGGTGGGGACGGGCGGCGCGGCCTTGTGGCCGGTCGGCCGATGGGCGCCGACCCCCTCGAAGGGGACGGCGGCGGCGCCGTTGATCTCGACGGGGACATCGCGTCCCGCGGCGTTGGTGACCAGCTTCGTCATGTCGGGCTCCCTCGCTGTCAGAGCATTTCGACCAGTATCCCGGCTGCCGCGCGCACGCTGTCGGGACAGGTGCCCGCGAAGATGTCCTCCGCCTGGGCCCGCGCGAACCCTTCCGGCTGCGAGATGTCCACTCCCAGCAGCTCGGTGCAGGACGTCGACCGCCGCCGCTCGCGGAACCGGCGGATGAACTCGCGCGACAGGTTTCGCACGCGCTCGTTGGCAGCGTCGTCGTCGGGACGCGTGCCGCCGTAACGCAGCCCAAGCACCAGCAGCGCCCCGTTCAGGGCCCCGCAGGGGCCGTCCGTCAGCATCATGCCGCCGCCCAGGGGATCGGCCAGACGCAACGCCTCGTCGCGGTCGGTGCCCAGGGTCGGCGCGAACGCCGCCAGCACCGACTGGGCGCAGTTGTAGCCCGCGTCGAAGAGCGCCGCGGCGGTCTCGATGCGCTGCACGTCTAGACCTCTTCCCCGGCTTCCCGCCAAGTCTCGCCGATCATGCCGGTGGCCAGGGCCAGGTCGATCACCGTGTGGGCGCGCTTGACCACCGGCGCGTCGATCATCTTGCTGCCCATGGACACCACCCCCAGGCCGGCTGCCTCGGCCTCCTCGAAGGCCCTCACGATGGCCTGGGCTCTCTCCAGTTCGCCGGGCGCGGGCGCGAAGGCCGCGTGGATCGGGGCGATCTGCCGTGGATGGATGCAGCCCTTGCCCACGAAGCCCAGGGCCTTGGCCTCGCGCACCGAGGCGATCAGGCCCGCGGTGTCGGCCACGTCGCTGAACACGGTGTCGATGGGCTGCACGCCCGCCGCCACCGCGCCGTTGATCACCTGGCTGCGCGCCCAGAACGATTCGCGCCCCTCCAGGGTGCGGGGCGCGCCGATGTCGGCCGTGTAGTCCTCGAGCCCGATGGACAGCGCCACGATGCTCGGCGTCGCCGCGGCGATCTCGTGGGCGCGCCAGGCGCCCAGCGCCGACTCGACGATGGGCAGCAGGTAGATCTCGCCGTCGAGGCCGCGCGCGCTGCGGATGGCCTCGATGCGCTCGTCCACCGCCGTGAGCTGGTCGGGGTCCTCCACCTTGGGGACCAGGATCACGTGCGGGTTGTGGGGCACGACCCAGTCCAGGTCCTCCAGCCCGCGCGCGCCCTGGTTGATGCGGACCATGCGCTCGGCGCCCAGGAAGTCCACCTGGCGCAGGGCGTTGCGCACGATCACGCGGGCGGCGTCCTTCTCCGCCGGCGCGACGGCGTCCTCCAGGTCGAGGATCAGGCCGTCGGGCGCGTGCAGTCCCGCGTTGACGAAGAGCTTGGGCTGGTTGCCCGGCAGGTAGAGACGTGTCCGGCGCAGGCGGTCGCGGGTGGTGCCGCAGGTGCAGCAATCGCGCATCCCGGGCAGGAACTCGGCCGTCAGCCCCGGATCGGCGCGGCGCGCGGCGCACTCGAGCCGCGCGTCGATGACGAAGGGCAGCGCGCCCTGGTCCTCGATCGCCACGGCGGCATGGGCGATGCCCAGGGCGGTGCAGCCCTCCGCCAGGCGCGTGCGGATCCGGTCGCCGTACAGGCCGGCCACCTTGCTCTGCAGGGCGATCTCCAGCCCGCCCTCGTCGCGCAACTCGATTGCAATCCAGCAGTCCGAGCGCACCTGCGGTCCGCGACTGCCCGCCTCTCCCCTGCGTCCCATGCTTCCACCTCGCGTGGTGAGTAGACCCTGGCCCACATCGCGTATGATGGCCCGCAGAGCCTTATTAGGCAAGATAATCGGGCCGGGCGGGCGCCGCGATCTCCCGGCGTTCCGCAGGTATTTGTGCGTCTGTTCCGACGATGAACGCGATCCGGGAGCACGATTTTTTTTTTCAAAATCCGTTCAACACGCTGCGACTTCTGCCGATTCAACGGGAACAGGGCTGTACTGGGCGTCGAAGCACGGTCCGCCACATCATTCGGGAGAACACGAGCATGAAGATCCTGATCGTAGACGACTCGCGAGCCATGCGTCGCATCATCCAGCGCACGCTGCGGCAAGCCGGTTTCAAGGGTTACGAGATCGTGGAGGCCGAGAACGGCGCCGAGGCGCTCGATCTGGTCAGGAGCGAGAGCCCCGATCTCATCCTGTCCGACTGGCACATGCCGGTCATGTCCGGCCTCGAGTTCAAGCGGGCCCTCAACGAGGCGGACCTCGATATTCCGTTCGGTTTCATCACATCCGAGAACACGCTGGAGATGCGCGCGGTGGCCGCCGAGGCCGGCGCCGATTTCCTGCTGGCCAAACCGTTCACGCCTAACGACATGGCTCAAGCACTGGGGTTGTTCGTCACGTGATGTTGACATCGATGATCGAAAGCCTCGCGAGGGACGTCTCGCAGGAGCTGCCTGCGGACGGACTGACGCACGCGACGGAAGCCGTGATCGAGACCTGCGACGTGCAGCTCGGCTGGTCGTTCGCCCCTGCCGACGGCCCGGCTGCGGGGCCCGCGACGTCTCCGTGCTGCGGCAGCGCCATCGCGCTGACCTCCGACGACGGCACCTGGCTCCTGATCGCCCTCTGCGACCTCGACTCCGCCCGGCGCCTGACGCGCGCCCTCTTCGCCATGGACGACTACGACGACGTGATGATCGAGGACACGGCCGACGCCCTGAACGAGATCATGAACGTGTCGGCCGGCGTCTTCAAGTCGCACCGTGACAGGCGCGGCGAGAAGCTCAGCATCGGCCTGCCGACCTATCTCGACGGCGACGAGACGGCCTGCCGCCCGAGCGATCGCGTCGCGCGCAGTTCCCGGTTGCTCTGCACCGACGACGACGCCTGCATCCGCGTCATCGCCTTCTGGCGGGAAGGATCCGACAGTGGCCGTCTGCATGCCTGAAACAAGCGAGATCCTGGACATCCTCGGCGCGATCCTCGGGGACGAGGACCTGCTGCGCCCCGCCGACGAGCCGTGGGACCTCGGGCGGGTTTCCGCCGGGACTTACATCACATGTCTGTGCAACGGCGAAGGCGAAACGCTGGGCGCCGTGGCGACCGACCTCAACGCCACGATCTGCCTGGGCGGCAGGCTGGTCATGATGCCGGAAGCCGGCCTGGCCGACAAGGCGCGACGGCTGGAGGTGGACGAGGCGCTGACCGACGCCGTCACGGAGATCGTGAACATGACCCGCATCGTGTTCAATCGATTGCCGGGCAACGAGCACCTGAGCCCCCTGCCGGCGCGGGCGATGAAGACGCCGCGGGCCGACGGCGGGGAGGCCTGGTTGCTGGAACCGTCCGCGCGCCTGGACCTGGCCGGAGAGTGCTCTTTCGGGGCGCTGCGCATCGCCATCCTCTTCCGCTGACGGCGGAGATCCCGTCCCGGACGCGAACGGAAGATCCGGACCTGCCCGCGGTCCGGATCTTCCGTTGGCGCCGCGTCGGCAGGGGCCGGATCAATCGGCGTCGTCGTCGATGGCCAGGTTCAACAGCACCGGGCTGTCGTCCAGCTCGTAGCAGATGGTGCCCGGGTCCTCCAGGAGCTCGTCCCGCGCGCCGGACGCCAGCATGCGGAAGCTGGGCACCGACAGCTCGAAGGCCTCGTCCTCGCCCTGCAGACCGGGGACCACGTGCCCCGTCACCACGTTCAGCAGCTCGCGGAGCGCGTCCTCGGCCAGCAGGCCGTCGTCGAGCTCCTCGGGATCCATGCCCAGGATGTTCGCGGCGATCTCCAGGCACAGGTCCCGGGGCGCGCTCAGGGTCAGCGTGCCGCAGGTGCCCCCCGAGAAGGAGACGCTGGACTGTACCCACGGCGCTCCGGTCGTCTCGAACTTTTCCTTCGCCACGGGATCGCCGAACATGAAGGCGAGGCGCTCGCTGATGTCCAGGAAGATGACGCTCACGATTTCTTGTCCGAAATACATCATCGCACCCCCGCTCCGGTGTGTTCGATCACCAGCTCCTCGATCTGTTCGGGGGTGAACGGCTTGTGCACGAAGCCCCGCACGCCCAGCTCGCGCAGTCGTTCCACGCGGGGCGAGCCGCCGGCGCTGGAGATCACGACCACCGGCAGCCTGTCGGTGAGTCCGTCCCGGCTCAGCTTCGCGATGAATTCCTCGCCGTTCATCTCCGGCATGACCAGGTCGGTGAACAGGATGTCGACGTCCTGTTCCGCCAGGATCTTCATGGCTTCCAGGCCGTTGGCGGCCTCGAAGATCTCGGTGATGGCCAGGTTCGTGATGCGCAGCGCCTTCCGGAGAACGGCCCTGACGGTGATCGAGTCGTCTACGATCAGGATCTTCAAGGACATGATGCTATGCCTCCTGCGGAACCATGAACTGTTCCATCATTTCTTTCATTTCCATCATGACACGGGCCACGATGACCTCCCCCTTGGCGAGATCGACCCCCAACCTGCGGGCCGCGTTCTCGTCCAGCCGGTACTTCATGCCGTCGTGGCCGATTCCCCAGCCGACGTTGAGACAGAGCGCGTCGGCGATGTGCACGACATCGGGCAGTTCCTGGCGCCGTTCGCTCTTGCCTGGACGATGATGCCAGTGCACGGCGTCGGAGACGTCCCCCGGGATCTGCCATCGCTGCAGCAGGGCGCCGGCGATGGCCGCGTGATCGATGCCCAGGATGTCGTGCTCGGCCTCGTCGAAGGCCATGCCCTTCTCCTCCATCACCCGCTCTATGTCGGCGATGTCCACGTCGACGTAACTGCTCAGGACGACCTTGCCCATGTCGTGCAGCAGCCCTGACGTGTAGGCATCGGCCGGGTCCACGCCCCTCGTCATCTCGGCCAGCATCTCGGAGGTCATGGCCGTGGCCAGGGAATGTTCCCACAGCTGGAGCGGGGACAGGCCGTATCCGCTCAGCTCGAAGCTGGCCAGCGGCGCCACGCTGACGGTCAGCGCCATCTGGTAGACCCGTTTGAGGCCCAGCCTGGTCATCGCCAGCTGCACCGAGGCGATGGTGCCGGCCCCGCCGAAATAGGCGGAATTGGCCAGCCGCAACAGGCTCGCGGTCAGGGCGGGATCCCGTTCGACCACCCTGGCGATCTTGTCGTAGCCCACGTTCGCGTCGTTGCAGTACTCGCGCAGCTTCAGGACGACTTCCGGCAGGGGCGGTACCGCGGCGATTTTCTTGAGTATCTCGGACTTCTTGCTCACAGCTCCAGCTCCTTGCCATCCATCTTCACGACGGTCCGTCCGGTGAGTACGTTGAGGATCAGGGTGCGCGCCGAGGAACCGCCCACGTTCTCGCCCTTGATCAGGATGTTGTTCTTCCAGAGCACCTTGCGCAGCACGGTGTAGTTGCGCTTGCCTATCTTGAACACCTGGTTCTTGCCGAGCGGCGAGCCGGCGCCCGCGACCTTCGCCACGAGGTTCTTGCGGGTCGCGCCCATGTCGTAGACCTCCTGCAGCAGCCGCGGCACGCCGGTGTCCACGAACATGCACGGATTCATCTCCGCCTTCTCGGGATCGATCTTCGACAGCGGCAGCATGCAGTGGACCATCCCCCCCACTCCGGCCACGGAGTCGTGCAGCGACAGCCCCACGCACGATCCCAGGGAGTAGGTGATGATCACCTTGCTGGAGTCGTTGGTCACGACCATGTCGGAGATGCCGACAGTGAGCATGGACTCGGTTGCAGGCCGCTTGTGCGGCGTTTCTTGCAGTACGGTCATACCACGCTTCCTTCACGAGCGGTTCGCTGTCCCATGACGATCAATGTCTCCTGTAGATCGCCGGCCTCACGAAATCGAACTTGCTCTCGATCCCGATCAAGGTCTCGGCATGTCCCACCATCAGATACCCGCCCGGCCTGAGCAGGCGATGCGCCTCGGCGACGATGCGCGCGCGCAGATCTTGGTCGAAATAGATCATGACGTTGCGGCACATGATCGCGTCGAAGGCGCCCCGGATCGCAAACGGCGTCTTGTTCAGGTTCAGGCGCCTGAACACGATCATGTTCTTCAACGCATCGTGCACGCGGTAGACCTCGCCGTCCGGCGTCTGCTGGCGCAGCAGGAAACGGTTCGCCAGCTCGGCCGGGATGGTCGCGGCGGTCCCTGCCAGGTAGCTTCCCTGCACCGCCTGGCGCAGCATGCGGGTGGAGATGTCGGTGGCCAGGATCCGGATATCCGCCGCCTCGCTGCCCGGCAGGGAACGCAGCGCCATGGCCAGCGAATACGGCTCCTCTCCCGAGGAGCAGGCCGCCGACCAGAAACGCAGCTTCTGGCGGCCCTTGGCGAGCCAGCGCGCGGCCGTATCGCGGATGAAGTCGAAATGATCCCCCTCGCGGAAGAATTCGGTGACGTTGGTCGAGATGGCGTCGATCAGCAGCGCCAGCTCCCCGCCGCTCTCGTCCGCACGCAGGAAATCGAGATACTCGCCGTACTGCGCGATGCCGAGCGTGCGCAGGCGCTTGTTCACGCGCGATTCCACCAGGGCCCTCCTGTTCCCCTGCAGGACGATGCCCACGTGGTCGCACATCAGCGCGCGGATCGTCTCGAACTGTTCGTCCGACAACCGCTGTACCGTCACGACCCCGGAGGTCTTCTGATCCCGCATCGTGGAATCTTGCTGCATCGGGTTCGAGTCCTTCCTAAGCGCCGACCGTCGCCAGCGACTCCAGTTCCGAGCCGGACAGCACCTTCTCGATGTCCAGCAGTATGACCACGTTGTTCTCGAGCTTGCCCATGCCGATGATGAACTCCGCCTGCACGCCGCTCCCGAAGGCCGGCGGCGGGTCGATCTGGTCGGCGGAGAAGTTCAACACCTCCGACACGTCGTCGACGATCACGCCCATCGTCACGTTCTCGTCGCGATGCCGTATCTGCACGACGATGTTGCACGTCTTCTCCGTGTCCGGTCCGGTTGCCATGCCGAGCTTGCGCCTCAGATCGATCACCGGGATCACCTTGCCGCGCAGGTTGATCACCCCGCGCACGAAATCCGGCGTGCGGGGCACGCGCGTCGCCTTGGTGAGCCCGTTTATCTCCTGCACCTTCAGGATTTCGACGCCGTATTCCTCGTCGCCGAGGACGAAGCTGAGATACTTGCCCGGTGCGGCGACCGCCGCGTACTGGGTGTCCAGGGTCATGACCTGCCTCCTGCTTCCGAGTTGGCGGCGATCTTCTCGTCATGCGCGACCTTCACCAGTCCCGCGATGTCCAGGATCAACGCCACGTTGCCGTCGGACATGATGGCGCCGCCGGCCAGTCCTTCCGTGGCCTGGACCTGGTCGCCCAGGCTCTTGATGACGATCTGCTGCTGTCCGATCAGTTCATCGGCCAGCAGCCCCACGCGCCGCCCTTCGCTCTCCACGACGATGACCACGGCGTCGTCGAGCGACGCCCTGGCGTCCGCCACGCCGAAAATCTCGTACAGGCGGATCAGGGGGATGATCTGGCCTTCGAAACGCAGCAGCTCTCCCCGCGTCATCACCGTGGCGTAGTGCTCCGCATCCGGCCGCACCAGGCGCACCACGTTGAGGGTGGGAATGATGTAGCGTTCGCCGCCGGTCAAAAACACCATGCCCTCGATGATCGCCAGGGTCAGCGGCAGGATGCAGCTGAAGACGCTGCCCCGGCCCATTTCGCTGACGATGTCCACCGAGCCGCGCAGCTTCTCGATGTTGCGGCGGACGACGTCCATGCCGACGCCGCGGCCGCTGACGTCGGTCACCTCGCTGGCCGTGGAGAAACCCGGCTCGAAGATCAGATCGAAGATCTCCTGCTCCGAGAGCTGGGCCCCCTCGCCGACGAGCCCGCGCTCGACGGCCTTGGCGAGGATGGCGTCGCGGTCGAGCCCGCGGCCGTCGTCCTCCACCTCGATGACGATGCAGCCGCCCCGGTGGAAGGCGCGCAGCTCGATGTTGCCTGCGGCGGTCTTGCCGGCCGCGAGGCGCTCGGCGGGATCGCTCTCGATGCCGTGATCCACGGAGTTGCGCAGCATGTGCACCAAGGGATCGCCGATATTGTCGACCACCGACTTGTCGAGCTCGGTGTCCTCGCCGCTGGTGGTGAACTCGATGCTGCGACCGGACTTCTTGGCCAGGTCGCGCACCAGGCGGGCCATCTTCTGGAAGATGGGACGCACCGGCACCATGCGCAGCGACATGCCGATCTGCTGCAGCTCCCGGCAGATCTTGTCCAGGCGGCCGAGGTGGCGCGCGAGATCCATCGATTCCAGGGTGCGGATCTCCCGGTTCTGGCTGACCATGGCCTCGGCGATCACGAGTTCGCCGATGGTCTCCACCAGCAGGTCGAGACGTTCGGCGTCGACGCGCACCGCATCGCGGCGCTGGGCATCGCGCGCACCTTCCA
>JAHIYU010000123.1 GCA_018814885.1 bacterium
CCTTCGGTTGGCGGCGGGCGGTCGGGGCGTTGGCCGCGGCGGCCGCCGTGCTCGCGCTCGTATTCGCCGCGCCGTGGCGGGATCGACCGGGCGGCACGGACGTCGCCGGCGCAGGCGGCTGGAGCGAACAGGAGATCAGGATCGCCCGCGGGGAGATCCGGCTGTCCCTGGCCCTGGCCGCCCGGATCATCGAGAAGACGGAACGCAGGACAGTCGACGAGGTCTTCGGGCACCGGCTGCCCGGGGCCGTCACCAGGTCCGTGAAGACCCTCACCTCTTCCCTCGAAGGAGGACAAGGATGAAAACCGTGCGCGTGATGTTCGCGATCGCCCTGCTGGCGGCCCTGCTGGCCGGCGGGACGGCCGCGGCGGGCGACTTGAAGAACGAACCGGGCTATATCGATCTGGAGTGGATCGTGATTCCCGACGACGCCGACGAGATCCAGGACATTGACCTGGGCCCGGCGCTGATCAGCGCGGCCGCCGACGCCGAGGCGCACGGCGACTCGGAGCTGTACAAGGCCTTCAAGATGATAAAGTCGATCCGGGTGAAGTCCTTCACCATGGACGACGCGTCGCCCGAGATCGACAAGGCCGTGGACAAGATCAACAAGAAGCTCAAGGACAAGGACTGGAAGCGCCTGATCTACGTGAAGGACGACGAGGAGATCGTCACCGTCAGCACCAAGTCCGTGGGCGACGACATGGTGGGCCTGATGGTCGTGGCCTACGAGCCCGGCAACGAGGTCTCCTTCGTCAACGTGGTGGGCGATCTGGACCTGGCGTACCTGATCAGCCTGGCCGGCAAGCTGCACGGCGATAGTCTGGCGGCGTTCCTGGAGGAGCTCGAGGACGAAGGGATGAAGATCAACGTCGAGGATGATTGAGGCCGTGCCGGACCGGGCATTGACTTCCCTCACGCAGGCAGCCACCTTACCCCGTCCGGTCCGCCGGTAGAGCGCCATTCTTCTGCAACGTGGGGGAGGTGTCCCATGGGAACCGCCGCTTTCGTGATCTTCGCCTTCTCGTCGCTGTTCGCGGTGATCGATCCGCTGGGATGCATCCCGTTCTTCAGCGGCCTGACCTCGGACCTGGGCCGCGCCCAGCAGCGCCGCGTGCTGCTGCGGGCGCTGGCGGTGGCCTTCTGCGTCCTGCTGGTCTTCACCCTCTTCGGCCACGCTTTGCTGAACCTGTTCGGCATCACCATCGAGGCTTTCCGGATCGCCGGCGGCGTGATCTTCTTCGGGATCGGCCTGGACATGCTGCAGTCCAAGCCGCAGCGCTGGCGCACGGGCATCCGCAAGGCCTACGCCCGGGACCAGGAGGAGCACGAGGACGTGGAGGACGAGGATCCGTCCGTCACGCCCCTGGCCATCCCGTTGATCGCCGGACCGGGGTCGATCACCACGGTCATGGTGCTGGCGAGCGAGGCGCCGGCCGGCCCGCTGGCCAAGCCGCTGATCCTGGGCTCGGTCCTGGCCATACTGCTGATCACCGGGGCGATCCTGATGGGAGCGGACCTGGTCATCCGCCGGGTCGGGCGCACCGGCCTGCGTATCGTCGAGAAGCTGATGGGACTGCTGGTGACCGTGATCGCGGTGCAGCTGATCATCGACGGCTTCACGCCCGTCATCCGCAACCTGATCGACTGACCCCCGCCGCGACCACAGGGGTGGCCTCTCGGCCACCCCTGTGCGGCTTTCCGTTCGTCTCGCCCGCGAAGCCTACAGCGGGATCGTGTTCCCCGCGCTGTCGTCCAGCGTGCCGGTGCCGTCCGGTCCGAAGGTCACCGTGTAGGTCACCGAGTTGCCGTACTGGGTGAAGGTCACCGTGCCGGTGCCGCTGCCGTCGGGGGCGTAGAAGATCTCGCCCGTGATGCTCGGGCTGCCGTCGGCGGCCTGGTCGCTGGCGGCGAAGGTCAGGTGGGTGCCGCCGCCTTCGAGCATCTCCAGCGCGAATTCGCCCGCGGCGCCGTCGTTGCGCGACCATTCGCCGCTGGCGTTGCCGTCGGTGTCGTGCGTGAGCGTGAAGTCCTCGCGCAGGTCGCCGTCGACCCGGTAGCCGGTGGCGGTGGTCTCGTCGCCGTTCTCGACGGCCGTGAAGTAGGTCGTGTCGGGGTGGGCGTCCTGCCACTCGACGATCTCCCAGGCCTCGACGGAACCCTCCAGGGCGGTGCCGTGGCGGTCGCGCGAGACCGGGTCGTGGCCGGCTGGGTAGGTGGTCACCAGCGCGTAGTCACCTGTGTTCTCGTCGAAGGCGCCCGCGACGACGGTGCCGTCGGCCCGGTTCTCGGTGACGGTGCCGGCGCCCTGGCCGTCCCAGGTGATCGTGCGCGTGAAGCTGGTGCCGTCGCGGTACTCCATGGTGACGGTCATGGTGCCGCTGCCGTCGCAGGCGATGTCGGCGCTGCGCGTCAGGTGCGACAGCCACCAGTCGGAGGGGTAGTGGATGTCCTGCAGGGCCTCGCCGCCGCAGGGCTCCTCGCCGGGGGCGACGGGCTCGTCGGGCAGCATGTGCACGTAGCTGCGCGGGCTGCCCCCGTCGGCGGCGACGCCGTCGAAGACCGCGGCGCGGCTGATCTCGTAGAGCAGGTCGTCGGCATCGTCGTCCAGGTCGCCCAGGCGCACGCGCAAGGTGTCGGCGGTCGACTCGAGCCAGAGGTTGTTCGGCCGGGCGGTGAAGATGCCCACGGCCAGGACGTCGGCGTCGGGCGTGATCTCGTTGCCGGAGACCGGCGCGATGCTGGCGGTGTGCTCGGCGTCGTTGCGCCAGTGCACCTTGGCGGTCAGAGAATGGATGGTCTCGTCGCCATCGATGCGGAAATCGCCCGGGTCGAGGATCATCTCGACCTCGTGCCAGGCCTGCAGGATGTTGAAGCTGGGATCGTCGACGCGCTGGTAGGCGCGGACCTCCACGCCCGGACCCATGGGGCCGGCGCCGCTCACGGGCGCCAGGCTGGCGGCCGTGGCCTCGCCGTTGCCCCGGGTGGCGGCGTGCTCGACGGCGTGGTAGGCGTCGTCCTCGCCGGTCTCCAGGGTGCCGTTGCTGTCGAACACGATCTCGGTGCTGCGCGTTGCGATCTGCAGGGGACCGGCGCCGGGATACGCGCGCTGGGAGACGAGGCGCAGGATGTCCGTCTCGTCGGTCTCGACCAGGGCGTCGAGGCCGGTGCTGTCGGCCGTGTCGTAGTAGACGACGGCGATGGTGTCGCCCGCGGTCTTGCCCGGGTTCTCCAGGTGCAGGCGCGATAGCCGCGACAGGGGGCTGCCCCCGGCGGCGGTGGCGACGCGGGCGGCCGCGGCGGCCGTCCTGGCGTCGCGGAAGC
>JAHIYU010000124.1 GCA_018814885.1 bacterium
CATGATCGAGAGCGGTTTCAACACGCACGCCCGTTCCGGCGTGGGAGCGGTCGGTCCCTGGCAGTTCATGCCGGGTACCGCCCGTCATTATCACCTGCGGTGCGACTGGTGGGTCGACGAACGGCGCGATGCAGAGCTGGCCACGCGGGCGGCCGTCACCTACCTGTCGCAGCTCTACCATCATTTCCAGGACTGGGCGCTCGTTCTGGCCGCCTACAATACCGGCGAGCACCGCGTCGATCAGGCCATCCGGTTAGCCGGACACGACCATTTCTGGGATCTCCACCTGCCCTGGCAGACCCGCAACCACGTGCCCAAGTTCGTCGCCGTGGCGCGCATCTGCGAGGATCCCCTCGCTTTCGGCTTCGACCCGTCGCTCGTGAGCAAGCTGGGCTACGACGTCATCGACGTGACCGACGCCACAGATCTCAGCCTGATCGCGGAATGCGCCGGCGTGGCGAAGGAGGACGTCGTCGCCCTGAACCCCGCCTTGCTGAGGCAGGCCACTCCTCCGGGCGCCGGGGAGTACCCCGTCCGGGTCCCCCCCGGCACGGGTACGCGCTGCATGAAAAAGCTGCGCGCGATACCGATGGCCGAGCGTCTCACCTGGCGCCGGCACACGGTGCAGAGGGGCGAAACGCTGAGCGCCGTCGCCGAAAGGTACGGCACGTCGGTGACGGACATCGCCGAGCTGAACGGCATCCGCCAGGTGGCGCTGATCCACCCCGGCGACAAGCTGCTCATCCCCGTGCCCGCCGTGCTGGCCGATCGTGCCGAGCAGCGGGTGGCCGCCAGTGGCCACTACGTCCCGCCCAGCGGGTACGAGCGGGTCAGCTACCGCGTGCAGGGCGGCGACACGCTCAGCGGCATCGCGCGCAAGCTGGGCGTCAGCCTGCGCCACCTGCGCCGGGTGAACAACCTGCACGATACGAGCTTGATCAAGCCGGGACAGAAGGTCTACGCGTACAGACCTCCTCAACCGTGACGGTCGGCGGGAGGTCCGTTGCCTAGAAATGGGCGGTGATGGAGACACGGTGCGTCTCCTGGTCGATATCGAGCACGTCGCCGGCGTAGGCGTAGTCGATGGTCAGCATGGCGACACGGAAACCCGCCCCCATCGTGATGTCGTCCAGCGACCAGCCCGAATCGAATCCCCCCCGTAGGAAGACCTTTTCATGCAGGGCCAGTTCGCCGCCGAAGTGGATGTTCGTGCTGAGCGAACCTGTATGGTACTGGTCGGCGTCCTGCCGGTTCTCGAAGCGCGTCTCGGCGCTGGTGGCCAGTGTGATGCGCGCGCCCCATTTCGGCAGGCTCAGGTTGTAGGCCAGAGCGGGCACGATCGCGGGCGCGATCTCCTCGTTCTTGGAATAACCGCCGGGCCCCGACCAGGAGAGATAGGTCTGGGTGGCGTCCTGCAGCTTCAAGCCGAAATCCAGGTCGCGCCAGATCCCGCGGCGCAGGGCGCCCAGATCCAGTCCGATCCCCAGGCTCGAGTATGCGCCGACGCTCTGGCGGATGAACTTCACGGTTCCGCCCAGCTGCCAGTCGCCCTTGCGCTCGGCGTAGCTGGCGAACAGCGCCAGTTCGGAATCGCTGGTGAACTTGATCTGATCCTGGATGGCGAACAGGCCCTGGAGTTCGTCGTCGGTCACGGTGCCGTCGCCGTTGGTGTCGAGTTGGTCGAAGAGATGGTCGGTGATCGGTATGTCGTCGACGCCGAGCCGGATGGTCGAGAAGGCGAATGCGCCGTCCTCGCCGCCGAGCAGCGACCAGCCCACGGGCTGAGCGTAGGACACGTAATCGCGGTCGATCAGGTCGCCGAATCGCTCGGAATGCATGAGCAGCAGGTTGCGGCCGTCGGTGCCCACGAGTCCGGCCGGATTCCAGAAGGCGGCCGACGGATCGTCGGCCACGGCCGTGAACGCCCCGCCCATGGCGAGCGCCCTGGCGCCGCCCCCGTCCTCCATGAAGGCGCCGGCGTACTTGTCGGCCAGGGCGTCCGTCGGCGATGCCGCGACGAACAGGATCGAGGCCAGAGCGCAGGCGAACGGTGCGCTGATATGCGTCCGGCTGGAACCGGTGAACAGCATGGATGATCCTCGCAATCCCAGGGGTGACAAGAGCCGATCCGGTACGGCCGGCCTAGCCGACATTATACGCCAACGTCGCAGCCAGGGCCAAGCCCCCTGTGCGACTTCAACGCAATCCGTATTTCTTCAACTTGCGATACAGGGTCCGCTCGCTGATGCCCAGCTTCTCGGCGGCGAGCCGACGCTTGCCGCTGGTGGTTGCCAGGGCGCGCTCGATCAGGGCGCGCTCGGCGCTGACCAGGTTACCGTCGCCGCCGCTGGGCTCGATCGAGTAGCCGGCCTCCCCGGCGAAGGTATCGACCACCTTGCCATTGAAGGGAACGGAGACTCGATCGCCCCCCTGCAGCAGGCCCAGAATGCGCTTCATGTCGCTGCGCAGTTCGAGAAGCGTGGCGATGAGGAACTCCATCTCCAGGCCGGCCATGCTCTTCGTGATCGGCACAGGCAGGTTGGATGGCTGGCCCAGGGCGTGGCCCGTGAGCACCTCCTCTGGCAGGTCGGCCGTCTCGATCATGCCCGTCTGCTTGAAGACAGCCATGGAACGGATCACGTTGCGCAGCTCCCGGACGTTGCCGGGCCAGGTATAGGCGCTCAGCAGTTCCAGGGCCGGCCGGGCGATGCCGCGCAGCGAGAAGCCGTGTTCCTTGTTCTCCTGCGAGATGAAGGTCTGGGCCAGAATGGGGACGTCCTCGCGACGGTCGCGCAGAGGCGGCGTCGGGATGACCACGACCCGCAGCCGGTAGTAGAGATCCTGGCGGAAGCGGCCGGTTTCGACCTCCTGCGCAAGGTCGCGGTGGGTGGCGGCGACCAGGCGGATGTCGCTGCGTTCGAGACGGGTGCCGCCCACGGGGGTGAACTCGCCGGTCTCGAGGGCGCGCAGGAAGCGGGTCTGCATGCCGAGCGGGAGCTCGGCCACCTCGTCCAGGAAGAGCGTGCCGCCGTCCGCGCGCTTGAAGACCCCTTCGTGCTTGCCGACCGCGCCCGTGAAAGATCCCCTGGCATGGCCGAAGAGCTCGCTCTCGAGCACGCCTTCGCTCAACGCGCCGCAGTTCAGGCTCACGAACGGCATGTCGTGTCTCGGCGAGTGCTGGTGCAGGGCGCGGGCCACCAGCTCCTTGCCCGTACCGCTCTCCCCCAGGACCAGCACGTTCACGTCGAGCGGCGCGGCCTGCGCGATCAGGGCGATCATCTGGTTGACGGCGCGCGAGCGGCCGACGATGCCGCTGCGGTTGCGCACGTCGCGCAGCTTGAGCAGCCGTTCCACCTCCAGACGCAGTTCGTCGGCGGGGACGGTGGACGCGAGACGCCGCAGGGCACCCCGGTGGGACTTGTCCTGCAGACCGGAGAGGACCGCGGGCTCGCCGAGCACGATGAGGTCGGCATCGCCCCGCAGCGACAGGAACTTCTCCACGACGTGCCGCGAGCGGTGATAACCTGTGGTGTCGAAGATGAGCAGTGAGCCCGTACCCTCGGCGAAGACCGCCAGGGCTTCCGACGGGGAGTCGTGAAGGGTGAACCGCACGTCCGGCAGCCGCCAGTCGGCCACCGTCTTGAACAGCGCCGGTCTGCGTCCCAGCACGGCCACGGTATGGAGCAAGGCGATCCCTCCTGCTGACCTGTCAGTCGCCATGTCAGGTGCGACTTAATGTCCTTGGGCCTGCAATCGCCGGGTACACTAGCACATAAGACGAGCGGACGCCAGCACTGCGACCGCTCGTGTGCATCGAATGTCAGTTGGGCGGTCAGTTCTGCCGGTGCAGGTACTCCACGTCCAGTCCGGTCACGAAGGAGTCGTAGGCCACGTGGGCCCCGGAGAGGCGGCCGCTCTTGAGCGCGATCTCCTCCAGGGCGCTGGCGGCTCTGTGCAAGCGGCGCAGCAGCGCATCGAGAGCTTCCAGTCCCTGTTCCTCCTTCGCCATGCGGCCGGGGTGCGGTTGTCCGGCGTCCCGGACCGCGCGGTAAGCGGCCAGACCCGCCTCGATGGACACCGTTTTCACCTCGGGCGACGCCGAGGCATCGCGCGGGCGGAGCCGCGCCGCACCCTCCGCCGCCTCCGGTTTCCGCCACGGCGGGCGGGGGGGCCAGGTCAGCCCGGGCAGCCGCAATCGCCAGCGCTGAAGCTGGATATATACCGCCACGATGATGGCCGTGCCGCCTGCCGCCAGGGCCACTGCGCCCAGCCAGGCCATGGTCTTGTTGCCGCTCTCGAGCAGGTTGAGAATGTCCAGATCCATCGATGACACCTCGTGCGACTGGTGAGTCCTCAGGCCTTCGTATCCAACATGGCGCCCTTGCCCGCGTTCTCGGTCTCGTCGGGCGCAGTTCGCGTTTCCAGCTCGCCGGCGGGCTTCTCCTGCGGCTCGCTCTGCGCTTCCCTGCCCGGCGCGCCGTCCTGGCCGCGCTCGCGATCGGGATCGACCTTCTGCTTCAGCACCTCTTCGTTGCGTTTGATCCGGTCCACGCGCTTGTCGTGCTTCAACAGCTTCTCCACGGCGGGGGTCGCTGGCTGCGTGGACTGGCCCTTGACCTGGGCGCGGGCCACGTTGGCTAGCTGGCTGATGGTGGTCTTGATGGAAAATCCATCGCTTGTCACGTCTCACCTCCTGCACCGCTCGGCGCCCGCGCGTGCTAGGTCCTGAGCGGCACGTCCAGATCCATCAGGACCGCCGCCAGCTTGATCATCGGCGGCAGGGCCAGCCCCGCCATGATGTTGATCTTGGCGTAGAGGTCCTGCTTGGCGACGACGACGTCCGCAGCATCATCCCGCTGTTCGCGGATCTCCCGGCTCAGCCGGTCGATGGACTTCCGGCCCTCGCTGCGCTGGATCTTGCCGCGCAGACGCAGGATCGCCTTGGTGTGTATCTGGCACACGCGGGACTCGGTGACGTCCAGGATCTCGCCGATCTCCTTGAGGGTGAGCTCCTCGTAGTAATAGAGGACCAGCACCAGTTGCTCCTTGTCCGCGAGCTCCCCCAGGCTGCTGGCGATCAGGCTCCGCATCTCCTCCGCGGAGACACAGGTCTCGGCGTCGGGTGTCCGGGTATCGGGCAGGTAGTCGCCCAGCGTCGAGCTGTCGTCGTCGTCGGATCCGTCCGCGTCCAGCGAGACGATCGTCGCCACGGCGACCTCGTCCATCATCGTGGTCAACTCGCCGCGCGAGACGCCGAGCTCGGCCGCCAGCTCCTCGTCCGTCGACGGGCGGCCCAGACGGGCTTCGAGCCGGTTGTAGGCGCTCTCCAGCTGGCGGGCCTTGCGACGCAGCGAGCGCGGGAACCAGTCCTGCGTTCGCAACTCGTCGAGGATGGCACCACGGATCCTAGGGATCGCGTATGTCTCGAACTTGTTGCCCCGCCGGTAGTCATAGTTGTCCACGGCCTGGATGAGGCCCAGCAGGCCGGCGGAGACCAGGTCCTTGTGATCCACGTAGTGGGGCAGGCCGATGGCCATGCGACCCGCTACGTACTTGACCACACGCGCGTAGAGTTCGACCAGTTCATGGCGTGCCGCCTCGTCTCGGCTTTCTTCCAGTCGCACCCAGAGATCCAGGTGGGCGATCGCATCGGTCTTAAGCATATGTGGCCTCGTTGTCTCGTATTGGGGGTCACCCGTTGTTTGCAGTTTCCGTGCCCGACAGACGCAACGGCGCTTACCTCTTCTCGCCGATCAGGTGCTGTTTGCGTTCCGCCTTGCGTCTTTTCATCTCATCCAGGCGCGCCGCCTCGGTTTCCGCGCGCTTGGTCTCCTCGGCCGCCAGGCGGGCTTGACGCCTGGCCCAGTCCTCGCGAATCCAGTCGTCCTGGATGCCGGCCCTGAAGATCATGACCAGGATCGCGCCTACGCCGTAGAAGGCGAAGTAGGCGATGGCCGCCCGTTTGAGCGTGGCCAGGAGCCCGTAGTCGCGAAAAAGCGCGAAACAGATGGCTGCGAAGGCTGCAGCCAGGGCCGTGGTGTTGACGAGTTGCTTCATGCACTGACCTTCCGGGCTCTCAACTGGCGGTCGCTTCCCCGGTGGCCGCGACGGCGGCTCCTGCCGGGTCAGCGTCCAGGATCCGGGCCAGCAAGCGTGCGGGCGCTGCGATCTCGGCGCCGGGCCCGGGCCAGGCGCCGCCGTTGACCAACGACAGCGGCAAGGGCGCCGCGAGCAGGATGTCGATCAGCTTTCCCGCGCGCGCCGTCAGGTCCAGCCGCGTGAGCGCCAGCCAGTCGCAGTTCCAGGTTCTCGCCTCGGCCCAGGCCCGCTCCCGCTCGGCCAGATCGGCATCCAGAGGCAGCAGCAGGTGTCGATGCACCTCTTCCTGTCCTGCGAGCACGCGGTGCAGTTCCTCGTCTGCGAGGGCGCCGGCGCACAGCGAGGGCGTGTCTATGAGTATCGCGTCGTATTGCGCGAAGTATTCGAGACCCCCGGAGAGCTGCTCGGCATCGCGCAGAATTGCGGCGTCGTAGCCTCGCGCGGAGGCTTCCTCCTGCAGGCGGCGAATCTCGCCCCCGTGTCGCGGCGCGTACATCAGGACCAGGATGCGCCGCTTCATCTTCTTGAGCCTGGCGGCGACGGCGAGGACGAGGTCGGTCTTGCCGGCGCCGGGACCGCCGAGGAAGAGGTGGCACCCGGCCAGATCGCGCCAGCCGCCATTGCTGGTGCGTATCAAACCCGCCAGGTGTTCCCGGGCCGACTCATAGGAATCGCCGCCCCCGGTCTCGGCCCGGTACAGGCGCTGCAGATGGCGGACGGCGGGCAGCGAGGCTCCGGCGGCGAGCAGCTGGCGGCCGAGGGGATAGGCCCCGACTGACGCCTTGTCCGTCCCGGCTCGCCCGTTCTGGCCCGCGCGGAGGGCATCGATCAGATCCTCTATGCGCTCGACTTCCGCGGCGATCGCCCGGGTGTAGTCCGACCGGGTCTCTTCGCGCGTCTCGGCGGGAGCGGCCGCGGCGACGGCCCCCGGCCGGGTTACCGAGACTTCGATGAGCCGCGTGCTGCCCAGACCGGTCCCGTCCCGCCGGGTCACGGTCCTGGTATCGACGATGCAGGCCTGCTCGCCGTACTCCCGGCGTGCATTGTGCAGGGCCTCGCGGAGGGTGGGGCCTGTAACCTTGTGCATGGACGTCTCAGGCCGTCGCTTGCTGCGCATCTCTCACTCCCTGGGTGGAAACGATTCCCGCCGACTGAACGTTCGTGTTGGCGTTTACTTCCGTGTAGCCCATCACGGGCAGACTGGGGAACGTGGGCTCGATCAATCTCTTCACGAAGAGCCGCATGGGCGTCGGCACCAGCAGGACCGGCGGCTTGCCCCGGCTGTAGACGACCTGGAGGGTGCGTTCCAGACGTTCCAGGAACACCTGGGCCAGCAGGGGATCCAGCACGACCGCGCCGACCTTGTCCGATTCCTGCGCGGCCTGACCGAGCTGGTATTCAATCTCCGGGTGCAGCGTGACCGCGTAGACGTTCCCGTCGGGCTCCACGTACAGCCCGCTGATGGTGCGGCGCAGGGACTCGCGCACCTTCTCCAGCAGCAGGTCCGTGCCCGTGTTGCCGCCCACGTAGTTGGCGAGCGTCTCGAGGATGGTGACGATATCCTTGACGGGGATCCGCTCGTGCAGCAAACCCCGCAGGACGTTGTGCAGCGTGTTCACCGGGACCTTGTCGGGGATGAGGTCCTCGATCAAGGCGGGCGCGAATTCGCGTACCGTCTCGCACATGTCCTTCACGTCCTGCCTGGACATGAGCTCGTCGGCGTGGTTGCGGATGGTTTCGGACAGGTGGGTGGCCAACACGGCCGTCGGTTCGACGACGGTGTAGCCCTCCATCTCCGCGGCCGCCTTGCGGCCCTTGTCGATCCAGATCGCGGGCAGCTTGAAGGCCGGCTCCACGGTCGCGATCCCCTCGAGCTTCTCCCCGCCCTCGCCGCCGGTGCTCATGGCGAGCAGCCGATCGGGCCGCAACTCGGCGCGGGATATCTCGACGCCCTTGAGCTTCAACACGTATTCGCTCGCGCCGAGCTGGAGGTTGTCCCGGACACGCACCGGCTGAATGATCATGCCGAGCTCGGCGCTGATCTGCTTGCGGATGTTCGTGATCCGGACCAGGAGGTCGCCCCCGCGGGATTCGTCGACCAGGGGCAGCAGGCCGTAGCCGAGTTCCAGTTCCAGGGCGTCGGTCACGTAAAGCTCGCGGATGCTGCGGCTCTCCTGCGCCCCGGCCGCCTGATCGGCCTCCTCAACGGCGAGCGATTCCTCCTGCTGCTTCTCCACGTTCCGCACGCGGCCCGAGACGAAGCGCCCGACCACCGCGAAGGCCGCGGCCAGGCCCAGGAACGGCAACGTCGGCAAGCCGGGTATCAAGCCGAACACGGCCAGTGTCCCCGAGGCCAGATAGACGGCCTTGGGTTGCTTGAAGATCTGCATCGTGAGCGCCTGGCCGAGGTTCAAGCTGCCGCTGGAACGCGTCACCACCATGCCGGCCGCCGTGGAGATGAGCAGGGCCGGGATCTGGGTGACGAGCCCGTCGCCCACGGTCAGGACCATGAACTGGCGCATGGACTCGCCCGCACTCATGCCCATCTGCAGCATACCGATGACGAAGCCGCCGATGATGTTGATCAGGGTGATGATGATGCCGGCGATGGCGTCACCGCGCACGAACTTGCTGGCGCCGTCCATGGCGCCGAAGAACTCCGCCTCGGACGCCACCTTGGCGCGCCTCTCCCTGGCCTGCACCTCGTTGATGAGTCCGGCGTTGAGGTCGGCGTCGATGGCCATCTGCTTGCCGGGCATCGCATCGAGAGTGAACCGGGCGGCCACTTCGGCGATGCGGCCCGAGCCCTTGGTGATGACGACGAACTGGACGATCACCAGGATGGCAAAGACTATGACACCGATGACATAATTCCCGCCAATCACGAAATCGCCGAAACTGGCGATGACCTTGCCGGCGGCCGCCTTGCTGAGGATCAGGCGGGTCGACGCCACGTTCAGCGCCAGCCGGTAGAGGGTGACAATGAGCAGCAGGGAGGGGAAGCTGGAGAAGTGCAGCGGTTCCTTCAAATAGAGCGACACTAGCAGGATGACCACGGCGAAGGCGATGTTGAAAGTGATCAGAAGGTCGAGGACGAGGGGTTTCACGGGCATGATCATCAAGCCGATGACCGATACGACGGCCAGGGCGCTCAGCACGTTGCTGTTGGCCAGGATCAGGTCCCTGTCGATGCCCCTGGCATCTTCCAAGCCGCTCACCTCCTATCAGGACCGCTTGAGGCGGTAGACATAGGCCAGCACCTCGGCCACCGCCTGGTAGAACTCGTCGGGAATGAAAGCACCCACTTCCACGATCTTATGCAGAGCCCGTGCCAAGGGCTTGTTCTCGAGTACGGGAACCCTGTTTTCCCGTGCGATACGCTTGATGGTCTCGGCGAGACTGTCCTGCCCCTTGGCCACGACCCGCGGCGCCATATCGCCCGCGCTGTAGCGCAGGGCCACTGCGAAGTGGGTCGGATTGGTGACGACCACGTCGGCGCGAGGGACTTCCGCGAGCATCCGCTTGCGCATGACCTCCAGCTGGATCGACCGCATGCGCGCCTTTACCTGGGGATCGCCCTCGATGTCCTTCTGTTCCTCGCGGAGCTCCTGCTTGGTCATCATGAGCTTCTGCTCGTGCTGCCACTTCTGGAAGACCCAGTCGAGCAGGGCCAGCACCGCCAGGAAGGCCACCAGTCGATAGGCCAGCCTGGCCATGGTCTTCAACCCCAGGGCCAGGATACCCTCTACGGGGAGCTCCGCGGCGCCCGGCATCTCGGTGCCCAGCGTGGCCACCGTGTACCAGGACAGCAGGCCGATCAGGGCGATCTTCAGGACGTTCTTGGCCAGGTCGAAGGCGGCGCGCTTGCTGAAGACGTTCTTGATGCCGTTGACGGGATTGATGTTGTCCCAACGGAAGGCCATGGCGCTGACGTTGACCTTCCAGCCCACCTGCAGCACGTTGGCCATGAAGGCGATCACGAGGATGCCGAGCATCAGGGGCGCGAGCGCCGCCAGGATCACGCCCAGGTTGGCCGTCGCCATTTCCACCAGCGCGAACGGGTTCTCGAGCAGGAAGGCGTGGGGCTGGCCGAAGAGGTAGCGGGCGTTCTCGCCGAGCACCTGCTGCATGTGGCGGCCCCCCGCGAAGAGCAGCGAGAAACCGACCAGCAGCACCAGCGCGCTGTTGACTTCCTGGCTGAGCGCGACCTGCCCCTTCTCCAGGGCCTTCTCGCGCCGTCTAGGTGTCGCGCGCTCGGTCCGCTCGCCTCCGGGTGCGTCCGCCATGGTTCCTCACCTCCTCTCTCGCTGCGCCGGTCCGGCCGGCTATACGTCCAGATCAACCACGATCTTCACGGGCCGCTCCTCAACCCTGCAGCGCACCCAGCAGGGACACGATCTCCTGTTCCATGCCGCCGACCAGCGACTGGAACACCTGGTTGAAGAAGGTCAGGGAGACGCCGAGGGCAGCCAGGCCCACGGCGATCTTGATGGGGAAGCCGACGACCAGGATGTTGATCTGGGGCACCGTCTTGACGATGAAACCCATGGCCACGCTCACCAGCAGCAGCACCAGGATGACCGGAGCCGCCACCCGCAGCCCGATGGCGAAGAAGGCGGCGAAGCCCTCCGCGGCCAGCCACGAGCCCGCCGCCACCTCCAGCGGCGCGAACGGCGGTACGAGACGACACGAATTGACCATGGCACCGATCAGGGCGTGATGGCCGTCGAGGGCGAAGAAAAGCAGCACGGCCAGCAGGTAGTACAGGTTGGCCAGCACCGAGAGCTGCCCTCCGCTCTGGGGGTCGAGCGTGTTGACCATACCGAAGCCGATCTGCACGCCGATCATGGTGCCCGCGAAACGCACGGCCGCGAACGGTATGCCGATCACGAAGGTCAGCAGCGCACTCACGACGAGCGAGCGCATGCCCTCGGCCAGCAGACCGTGCCAGGTGAGATCGAAGGCGGCGGGTGCAAGCTCGGCGGCCACCGCCGGCGCGGTGGCCGCGGCCAGGCAGACCGCGAGCGCCAGGCGCCAGACCGGCGGCACCGACAGGCCCGAGAGCAGCGGCAGCAGGGCGGCCAGGATGGAGAGGCGCAGGGTCAGGATCAACCCCACGACCACCCAGGTAAGATCCAGCGATACCTGCACGTCGCGCTCCTACATGGCGCCGATGCGCTCGAAGATGCCCAGGGTGAAGGACGTGAGCTGATGGATGATCCAGGGCAGGGCGAGGATCAGCACGACGAAGACGGCGATGATCTTGGGCACGAAGGTCATGGTCATCTCGTTGATGTGCGTCGCCGCCTGGAAGATGCTGATCGTCAGACCGACCAGCATGCCGGCGGCCAGCATGGGGCCGGCGACCAGCAGCGTCGTGCGCAGGGCCAGCTGCCCCAGTTCGACCACGGATTCGGGAGTCATGACGTCCTTTCACTCACCCGTTCTGGAAGGCCATCACCAGCGAGCGGACGATCAGGTACCAACCGTCCACCAGCACGAATAGCAGCACCTTGAAGGGCAGGCTGATGAGCACCGGCGGCAGCATCATCATGCCCATGGACATCAGGACCGAGGCGACGACCATGTCGATGATCAGAAACGGCAGGAACAGCACGAAGCCGATCTGGAAGGCCATCTTCAGCTCGCCCAGCACGAAGCTCGGTATCACGATCAGCAGGGGCAGATCCGCGGGCTCCGCGGGGGCTTCCTGGTTCGTCAGGTCCAGGAACAACGCGACGTCCTTCTCGCGCACCTGGCCGAGCATGAAGGTCTGCAGGGGTTCCTTGGCCTTCGCCAGCGCTTCCTGCTGGCTCAGTTCCTCGGCCAGGTAGGGCTGGATGGCCTCGGTGTTGATCTGCTGGAAGACCGGTCCCATGACCACGAAGGTCAGGAACAGGGCCAGTCCGATCAGGATCTGGTTCGACGGCATCTGGTGCGTGCCCATGGCCTGGCGCAGGAAGCCCAGCACGATGATGATGCGTGTGAAGCTGGTCAGCAGGATCAGCAGCGCCGGGGCCAGCGAGAGCAGAGTCATCAGCAGGACGATCTCGACCGCCACGTCGAGGCGCGCGGCTCCATCCATGTCGCCCAGCGAGAGGTTGATGCTGCCGGGCGCCGCGGCCGCCGGCTCCTGGGCGTGGCCGGGCGACCCCAGCAGCATCACGGCCAGCAGCACTCCGCACGAGATGTATCCGAGACGACGATTCAAGGCGCAGCCCTCCCGATGTCGACGGTAACCGGGACGTCCACGCAATGGCCGTGCCAGGCATGAATGGTGCAGGTCACTGTCCACCTAGGAGTTACGGAGATGGAAGAAGCTTGCGCAGACCGCTGCGGCAGACTTCCGGTCAAGACTGGTTAGGATCGCGACAGCTCAGCCGCGGTGTCGGCGGTCGGTGCCTCGGAGGCGGTCCAGCCAGCCGGCCAGTGCCGGTGACGGCGGCGGCGGCGCATGCCGACGGGGATCGAAGGGTTCCTGGGACAGCAGCACCATGGCCTGGTCGCTGCGGTACAGGGTGTAGACCGTCTCGCCGCAGCGCAACACCTCCACGCTGCGACGAGGTCCCAGCGCGTGGATGCGCAGCAAAGAGGCCTCGGTCCCGCCGCCGCCGCGCTGCATGCGGCCCAGGAGCTTCAGGAAGACGATCAGCAGGGCGAAGACGATCAGGAAGGCGCCGATCAGCTTCCACCATGATGGCGCGCCGGGTTGCGCTGCCGTCGCCAGGATGAAACGTGCAGCAATCATCTCAGATGAGCTTCCGGATCCGTTCGCCCCGGCTCAACAGCTTGTTGATCCGGACCGCGAAATGCTCGTCCACGACCACCACCTCGCCGCGGGCCAGCAGGACGCCGTTGACGAGTATGTCGACCGGCTCGGCCGGTGATTTGCCGAGCTCTACCACCGATCCCGGGCTGAGGTTCATGATGTCGCGGATCTTCAGCTTGGCGCGTCCCAGCTCGACGGTGACCTTCATGTCGATGTCGAGCAGCACGCCTATGTTCTGCACGTCGGGCGCGGCGGCGGCCAGATCGTCCTCCAGCGAGTTCGACTCCACCTGATGCGCTGCGGTGCCGGCGGGCGGCGTCTCCGTCTTGGGCGGCATCTCCACGGCGACGGCGGAATCCTGCGCCGTCGCCTCGTTCACGTTCGTGTTGAGCTCAGGGGACATGTCATGCCTCCTCGGCAAGTCTTTCGGTCAACTTCAGGGCGCGGTTCTGGTTCAATTTCCCGGGCAAGCCCCTGAACATCGGCTTGCCCTGCACCTCGAGCTCGAGGGGCGATTGCAGGGACTTGAAGAGGGGGATGGTGTCCCCTTCCTTCAGTTCCAGGATCTGCTGGAACGTCAGGCTGATGTCGGCGAGCTTCACCACGACATCGACCGTGGTCCCCTTGATCGCTTCGAAGAGCATCATGCGGTCGCGCTTGACCTCTGCCGCCGACCGGTACTCGGAGATCTCCTCGGGATCGAACCTGTCCCAGACGGGCTCGAAGGCGTTCATGGGGATGCAGATCCGCAACGGCCCCTGCAGGTCTTCGATGCAGATGTCGAAGTTCAGGACGACGACAGGATCGTTGGTGGCGATGATCCCCAGGTAGTTGGGGTTGTTCTCCAGATGGACGAACTCGGGGTTGAGCTCGACCAGCTTCGCGGCGCCGCTCCGCAGATCGCTCAGGATGCGCTCGGTGATCATGCGGCCGACGCCCAGCTCGATGTCCGTGAACCTGCGTTCGATCGACACCTGCTCGATGGGACCGCCCAGCAGGCGCATGATCATGAGATACATCATGTCCAGGTCGAAGTGCACCAGCGCGTAGCCGCCGAGCGGCGGCAGCGAGACGATGCTGACGGCCGTCAGGTCCGACAGGCCCGCGCCGAAGTCTCCGTAGGTGCACAGGTCGAGCTTGGCGAAGCGGATCGCCGTGTTGGCCCGCAGCTGACTCGTGAAGGCCAGCGATACCGACTTGGCGAAACTCTCGCACAGCGTCAGCAGGTTCTTCTCGAACTGACGCGATATGTTCTGGGGCAGGCTGAAATCGAAAGAGTCCCCGCTGTAGAACCCCTTGCTCATATCCGCTCTGTCCGGGGACGCCCCGGGAAACACCGCGCCTTCGTTCCCGGCGGGGGATCCATCGGCGTCTCCGGCGAGCAGATCGTCGATCTCGGCACTGGTGGTGTTGGTCTCGTCGCTCATCGCGCTCCGATGCCGTCATCCGCAGGCGGTCATTGGACCACCATGTCGGAGAAGTAGATGTTCATGAGGCTGCCGGCGGGCAGCGTGTCGCCGAGCTTGCGGAACAGCTCGGACTTCAGGGCCGCCTTGCCGTCCATGGACTTCAGGTCCGTGGAGAACTTGTTGGACAGCGACAGGATCACGATGTCCCGCAGGTGCGGCAGCCGCTGCTCGACCATCGTCGCCACCTTGCCGTCGGTCACTTCGAGATCGATCTTGATGCGCAGGTAGCTGGTCGTGGGACCCGTATCGCGCAGGGTGACGACGACCTCGTTGAGTCCGACCAGGACGCCCTGCTTGGGCTGCGACATCTCCACCTGCGCCGTCTTTCCCGCCGGGTCGCCTGCCAGCGTCTTCAGCTTCGGTGCGATCACGAATTGCGTCACCGCGACGGCCATCACGGCCTGCGTCACGATGATGGCGACCAACATGACGATCTTGTTGTCCAGGGGGCCGCCCCCGGACTTCTTGGTCTCGGTCGGTTCCTTCTCTTCCTCAACCATTGTCTTCACCTGCGCTTTCCAGTGGTAACCCTTGTGTCGGAGTGTCTTCCGCTTCTTCCATCTTCAGGAAGATCTCCACCCGCCGGTTGGCGGCTCTGCCTTCCGTCGTTGCGTTGTTGTCGAGCGGGCGAAACTCCCCGTAGCCCACGGCGCTCATGCGCTGCGGATTCACGCCCACCTCCTGGAACCGGCGGGCCACCGCGATGGCCCGCGCCGCGGACAGCTCCCAGTTCGACGGGAAGCGCGCCGTGTGGATGGGCACCGAGTCGGTGTGGCCCGAGATGGTGATGTCCGTGCCCATGCCGTCCAGCATGCCGGCGATGCTGTCGAGCAGCTTCATCGCTTGCGGCTGCAGATCGGCCCGCGCCGAAGGGAAGAGGAACGAATCGACGACGCGAAGCCTGATCCCGTCGGCCGTCACCTCGATCTCCACCGCCTGATCGATTCCTTCGTCGAGCAGGAATTGTTCCAGCTTCTTGATCTGGTAGTAGATCTCGCTGTTGTCGGTCTGGCGCTCCTCGTAGACGGGCAGGGTCCTGAAGTCTATCGCCGTCGTGTACTTCTGGAGCACGCCGAGCGCGCCCTGGAGCGACTCCATGGCCTCCTTGAACTTGGTCTCCTGGATGGACGAAAAACTGACGAGCAGGATGAAGAAGGTCAGCAGCAGCGACATCATGTCGCCATAGGTGACGACCCATCCGGGCACTCCCCTCTCCTGGGGCGGACACTTGCACTTCCTAGACATGGCGTCTCGCGTCTCCGCTCATGCCGCCAGGCCGTCCTTCGCCGCCTCCAGCTTCTGCTGGACCGACGGCATCAGGAACGACTTGAGCTTCTCCTCGACGATGCGCGGCGAATCGCCGCTCTGGATGGCCATCACGCCCTCGATGACCATCTCGCGTATGAGGACCTCCTCGCGCGAGCGCGACTCCAACTTGCCCGCCAGCGGCAGGAAGAAGGCGTTGGCCATGACCGCGCCGTAGAACGTCGTCAGCAGGGCGACGGCCATGCCCATGCCGATGGTGCTGGGATCGTCCAGTGTCGCGAGCATGTTGATCAGGCCGACCAGGGTGCCGACCATGCCAAAAGCGGGCGCGAAGGTGCCGCCGGACTCCAGGATCTTGCGGCCCTCCAGATGGCGGGCCTGCTGCTGATCGATGTCCGTCTGCATGATCTGCTTCAGGAGCGCGGGATCGTTGCCGTCGACCGCCAGGCGCAGGCCCTTGCGCAGGAACTCGTTCTCCTCGTTCTCGGCGTGCTCCTCGAGAGCCAGCATGCCCTCCTTGCGCGCCTGCTCGGCGTACCCCACCAGCTTGCCGATGTAGGCCAGGGGATCGCTGGTGGCGACCGTGAGGGTCTTCTTCAGGATGGCGAGCATGCCCAGGACCCTCGACAGCGGGTAGTTGGCGAGCAGGGCCATCATGGTGCCGCCGCCGACCATGATCAGCGACGGCACGTTGATGAACTGGGTGATGGAGCCGCCCATCAGGATAGCCCACATGATCAACGCGCCAGCACCGACGACGCCTATCAGTGTTGCGAAATCCACGACATGCCCTTCGTTTCGCGCTCGGCGCGCGCTAAGACTTGTTGCTGTCGAACACGTTGTCCGGACCGCCGACAGGGACCGGGTGGCTGCACGACAGTCGCCGATAATCGACGATCCGCTGCACGACCGATTCCATGTCCTCCTTGACCATGACCTTGCGGCCGGTGGTCAGGGTCAGCAGGGTGTCCGGCGTGCTCTCGATGAATTCGACAAGATCGGCGTTTATCACGAGCCGACTGCCGTTGAGTTTTGTCACGTTTATCATCTGGTTCTACTCCTCACGCCGACGCGAGCCGACTACCGCAACATCGAGATGATCTCCTGCATGATCTGGTCGCCGGTGGTGATGACCTTGGCGTTGGCCTGGAAGGCGCGCTGCGCCACCACCATGTTCGTCAGCTCCTGCGTCAGGTCCACGTTGGAGCCCTCGAGGGAGCCGGAGACGATGAAGGTCCCGCTGGCGCCCCCGGCCAGGCCTTGCATGGCCGAGCCCGAGTTGCCGCTGGACTGGAAAGTGTTGCCCTCGCTGCGCTGCAGGCCCTGGTAGTTCGGGAACCGTGCGATGCCGATCTGGGCCAGGGTCTGCACCGTGTCGTTGGAGAAACGACCGATGATCATGCCGTCGGTGTTGATCTCGTAGTCGAGCAGTTGGCCCACGGTATAGCCGTCGGTGATCGACTGCAGGCCGCCCTGGGCGGCGTACTGGGTCAGGCCGTTGAAATCGCCGAACTGTCCCGCGTCGATCTGCAGCGTGATCTCCCGGGCGCCCACCGCGCCCGTGGGCTGGGGCCGGAAGGTCAAGCCGCCGGCATCGTCGGTATAGCGGAAGGCGATGATCTCGCCGGCGTCCGTGAAGCTGACGGTCCCCGTGCCGCCATCGACGATCTCCTCGTCGCCCTCGAGCTCCGCCACCCAGTTCCACTCGTTGCTGCCCACGACCTTGGTGAAGGTGAACTGGACGGTGTGGACGTCGCCCAGGGAGTCGTAGGCGACGGCCGACGCCGTGAAGTCCTGCCCGTCGGAGGCTTCCTGGATCTGGGCGAAGTTGAAGGAGGTCTCGAAGACCGGATTGACCTCGCCGACCTCGCGGATGTCCAGCTGTCCCAGGGCATTCTCCGTGCCGGTCTCCCCCCGCATGACGATCTCGCCGTCCGCGTTCATGGACACGGGCTCGCTGGAGATGCCGAAGGCGATCTGCAGGCCGGTGAGCAGGTCCCCGACCGTGGTCGTGTCGTCCACGACCATGCTGTGCGATGCTGTCTGGGTCTCCCCGACCGATCCGCTGATGCTGATGTTGGTGGCCGGGTTCGAGGGCGTCACGTTCAGGCCGAGGCTCTGGCCGTTGCTGTTGTAGAGTTCGACCATCAGGTCGTCCGACGTCGCTGCCGCGCGTGCCTGGCCCGCCTCGCGCACCGCATCGAAGGTGGTGCCCGTGCCGCCCGGACCGATGGAGGTTGTGAAGCGGAAGGTCTGGTTGAAGTCTGAGCGGCTGGGAACGGTCAGCTGCAGGTTCTGGAGGGAGGCCGTGCCGCTGTTGTTGGTCAGCTCGAGCGAGCCGTCCGCGGCGATGGCGACGGCCAGTTCGCCCGCGGCGAATTCCGGCAACGACTCCAGCGTGGAGACGATCCAGGCGGCCAGATCGTCGATGGTCAGGCCCGGGTTGCCCACCTCGAAGCCGGGCACCGAGATCTGCGTGGCCCCGCCGTCGTCGATCATGCCGGTCAGGGCGATCTCGTCGCCGGCGACCAGGCCCATGGCGTCGCCGTTCTGCGCGTAGAGCGCCGTCAGCAGGTCGCCGCCCGCCGCGGCCGCCATGAAGTGCGACGTTTCCAGGATGTCGCCCTGGGCCTCGGAAGCCGCGTCGAGATTGCCGAACAGGCGGACGCTGCTCGAGGCGGCGGCGGGCACGGTCATGCTGGGATCGATGAACAGGTCCCCGAACTGGCCGTTGGTGATCTGTCCGGTGGCATCCGCCATCAGGCCCTGCAGGTGCATGCCGGTCGAAGGATCGACCAGGTAGTCCTGCGCGTCCAGCCCGAAGGCGCCTGCCCGCGTGAAGTAGCTGCCGTAGCCGTCGCTCAGGATGAAGAACCCGTCGCCCTGCAGCGCCAGGTCGTTCGCCAGCCCCGTGGTCTGCAGGTGGCCCTGTGCGAAGCGTGCGTCGATACTGCCCACGGACGAGCCCAGCCCGATCTGCTGGGGGTTCATGCCGCCGCGCCCGCCCGAGACCGGCCGCGAGGCCGGCCGGATGGTCTGACTCAGCATCTCCCGGAAGGTGACGCGGGAGGACTTGTACCCCACGGTGTTGGCGTTTGCGATGTTGTTGCCAATCACATCCAGCTCGATTGCGTTGGCGCTGAGACCCGAGATACCTGCGTAGAGGGATCGAAGCATGAGGTCCTCCTTGTCCTCTGGCTCGCCTTTGCGGCGGCTGGAGCTAGATGCCCACCTTGGCTATTTCCGAAGCGTAGTAATCCCGCCCGGCGATGTGCAGCAGGGCCAGGTTGTTCTCGAAGCGAATGCTCTCCACGATTCCCGACATGTAGGTGACCGCTGAAATGCCGTTTCCCCCACGATCTGCGACACTGATCGACACCGTGTACGATACGTCCCCTGCGGCGTCGCCGTCGTCCTCGCGCCCGTCCCAGGTCACGTCGTTCCAGCCCGGTGCGACCTCGCGCGTGTAGGTCGCGACGACGGTGCCGCTCTCGTTCAGGACCTCGATCGTGGCGAGGCCCGTGGCCGGGACCTGCACCTGGCTGGATGAGACCTCGCCTGCGGCCACGCTCACCCCATCGCCCTCGACCACGGCGTGCTTGCCGACCAGGCCGAGAAGCATGGTGTTGTTCAGCGACTGCGAATAGACCATGTTCTGTTCGAGGCTGGTGTTCATCTGCTGGAGCTCCTCCAGCATCGCGAACTGCGACAGCTGAGAGGTGAACTGGGCGTTGTCCAGCGGGTCCAGCGGGTTCTGGTTCTGGATCTGCGTGATGAGCAGCTGCAGGAACTGGTCCTGCTCGGAAGCGGCGCCGCTCGCCGTCGTGCTGGACGTGGTGGCGCTGCTGCTGACCGGGCTCACGTTCATCGATCAACCTCCCTGCTCGTCCTGGTTCCGCGCATCCCGTTCTTCGTCGTCCCGCCGGGAACGCCGTCCCCGGCCTTTCTCGTCCTGTTCCTCCGCCTCATCGTCTTCACGTACGACGACGACCTCGATCTGCTGCCAGGGCGACTTGCTGCCCAGCAACAGCTCCTGCAAATGGCCCGTCCCGTCCTGCAGCGCGCGGGCGGCAGCCGCAGATTCCACCTGGAACGTGAGCTGCAGCCTGGCGCCCACGCGCGTGAAGCGGATCTCGACGCGCCCCAGTTCGGGCGGCGACAGCGTCAGGCGCAGCGATCCCTTGCCGCCGAGACCGCCCAGCTTCCCGGCCAGCTGGGTCACGACCTGGGCGCGGACCTGCTCGGCCAGCTGCGCCGGGATTTCCGGTTGCGCTGCACCCGGCGGGAGCGACCCGGAGGAGGGCTTCTGCCCGTCGGCCTGCGCGATGGCCTCCGAGAGCTGCTGCACGGCCGCGTCGACCGTCACGGTCTGGATGCCCTGATCGATTTGCGCCGGCTCGGGCCCCCCCGATGCGACGCCCGCCCGTGCGGAATCGGTCGCCTGCGCCGGCGATACCTGCGGCGCGGCACCGTGAGCCTGAAGCGGACCCTCGGTCGCGGGTCCCGGAACAGTCGCCGCTGGCGTCCGCGCGGCGACGGGCGACCCGGTCGTGACCGCCGCCCGGTTGAGGAGTGCCTGGCTCCCGGGCAGCTGCGCCGCGGCCGGTTGTCTGGTGGTCGACGCGACGCCGGTCCGGGTCGCGGACCTCTGCCCTGGACCCGCGTCGGTGGCGGCGCGTCGCCGGGCCTTGTCGGGCGAGGATCTGTCGTCCGCCTTGGTCTCCGTTTTGCGCCCAGGGACGGCCCCAGGGTCGCGCGGGGCCGCACGTCTCGCCGCAGGCCGGGTTTCCGCCGGCTGACGATCCGTCTCGGATCTGGCCGCGTCGCGTGGCCGCTCCTCGGACCGTTCGCCGCTGTTCTTGCGCTCCGCGCCCAGCATGCGCGCGAAGCCGCCCTGATCGGCGGCGATGGCCACGGCGACGGCGATGTCGGATCGGTTCTTCTCGTGTGCTTCGCGCGCAGCGACGAAGGCGCCTGCGCTGCCGACTCCGTTCATCAACCGCTTCCCCTCGCGCTCAGGCGGGTGCTGATCTCCGCCGCCAGCCCCGGATTCATGTTGGCCAGGATCTTGGCGGCCTGGCGGTCCTTCATGTTGGCCAGGATCTGCAGCACGATGTCCAGATCCAGGGTCGCCAGGATGGGCGCCGCACTGGCCGGTTTCATGGCCTCGTAGACCTTGGAGAGCTTCGCGGCCTGAGCATCGCGGCCACGGTTATAGCCGAGCTGCGCCGTCTCCAGATCTGCGAGCATGGCGAGGATCTTCTGCTCCCGGGCGACAAGGTTCTTCTCCTCGATCTCGAGCTCGGTCTGGTAACCGATGAGGCCCTCGCTCTCGCGCTGCAGCTTGTCCCTATCGCGCGCGAGGTTGGCGAAGATCAGCGTGGCCGCTTCCTGGTCGGTATCGTCGGCGTCGCTCAGCGCATTCCGGCTCAGTTCGCGCACGGTTTCCTGGAGCAGACCGTTTGTGATCAGGATGATCCCGAAGATCACCAGGAACGTCAGGCTGGAAACGATGGCGAGCGACTTCGTGCTCATCTGCAGCTCCCGCGGGATGCGATCTCATCGGTGCGTTTCTGCTCGAGGCGGCGTTGCCGGAGTGTCCATGCCGCCAGGTGTCGGTCCCGCAGCAGCTCCAGCACGCGCTTGTCGCGCTGAGCGGCCAACAGGATCCGACGCTGCACGTCGGCCCTCTTGCGGATGGACCGGACCTCCTCCTCGTTGCGGAGGATCATCAATCCCTGTCCTCTCGTGAATTCCGTGAGCCTGCGCTTGTGCCCGAGGACCGCGCTCGTGACGGCCGGCTGTTCGGCCAGGGCCAGTTCCCGGCAGCGCTTCGCCATCCTGGCGTTCTCACGCTCCAGGGCCTGCGCGGCGGACTCGATGGCATGCAGTTTTCGTGCCTCGGCCTCCAGGCGGCGACGGCGGTAACGGAGCACTTTCGACAGCTTGAACCGGAACATCACTCATCACTCCGAAGCCAATGCCATCACGTCAGATAGAGCCCCCTGCCAATCCGTGGCGTTCGCCACGTCCTGGCAGAGGAAGGCGCGCAGGGCGTCCTGTTTCGCGAGAGCCGCATCGACGAGGGGATCGGAACCGGCCACATACGCGCCGATGTTGATCAGGTCCCGGTTCTCCTCCAGAGCCTTGAGCCAGCGCATGACCTTGATGCCCGCCGCCAGGACGGTGTCGTCGACGACCGCGTCGCGCAACCGCGACACGCTGCCCAGCACGTCGATGGCCGGATACTGTCCCTGACGCGCTAGGTCCCGGCTAAGCATGACGTGGCCATCCAGGATCGAGCGCATGGCGTCGCCGACCGGGTCGTTCTCGTCATCGCCCTCGATCAGCACGGTCAAGAACGCGGTGATCGAGTTCTCTTCGGTCCACCCGGCCCTCTCGCAGAGCCTGGGCAGTGCGGCGAACACCGACGGCGTGTAACCTTTCGTGGTGGGCGGCTCGCCGATCGCCAGCCCGATCTCGCGCAGGGCCATGGCGTAGCGGGTGATGGAATCCATCATGAAGAGGACGTTGCTGCCGCGGTCCCGGAAATACTCGGCGATGGTCATGGCCGTCTCGGCGCCCTTGACGCGCAGGACGGCGTTCTCGTCGGAGGTGACGACGATCACCACGCTGCGGGCCAGCCCCTCCGGGCCCAGATCGCGCTCGATGAACTCGCGGACTTCCCGGCCGCGCTCGCCGATCAGGGCCACCACGTTCACGTCGGAAGCCGCGTTGCGTGCCAGCATGCCCAGCAAGACGCTCTTGCCCACGCCGCTGCCCGCGAAGATGCCCATGCGCTGTCCCCGGGCCACGCTGACCAGGGCATCCATGGAGCGCACGCCGGTCACGAAGGGCTCGGTGATGCGCCGGCGCTGCAGGGCCCGGGGCGGCCGCGCGATGACGATACGCTCGTTCACCCGGTCAAGCGGCGGTCCGTCGTCGAGGGGTCGACCCAGACCGTCGAGCACCCGCCCCAGGAGGCATTCGTCCGCAGGCACGGTGAGGCGGTTGGAGACGACCGCCACCTTCTGCCCCGGCGCGATTCCCGTCAGCGTCTGGTAGGGCATCACCAGGGCGCGCCCGGAGCGGAACCCGATCACCTCGCCCATCACGGGCAGCCGCGAACGGCCGATGTCTATGCGGCAGACCGAGCCCACCGACGCGCTGAGACCCCGGACCTCGATGGAGAGTCCGACGATGTTCTCGACCGTCCCGGTGACGCGGACGGTGTCCGTGCGGCGCACCTTGTGGATGGTCTCCGCCCAGGGCAGGCTCAAGCGGGCTCCTCCCGCGTTTCGATCGTGTCCAGAATGCTTTCGCGGACGATCTCTGAGAGCTTCTCGAAGCGGCCGTCGACGGTGAAATCCCATTCCTGGCCGTCGGATGTGATGACGCAGCCGCCGCGCTCGATGCGTTGATCCGACTCGACCGCCACGATGTTGAGCGATGTCAACTCGTCCGGCCGGTGATTGAGGAAATGCGTGTCTTCGGGATGGGCGATGACGGTGAACTTGGTGCCCCGCTTGGCGCGGAAGATGATCGTCTCGATGGCCCTCAGGACCGCTCCCCTGTCCAGCTCGATCGTGCGCCGGGTCACCTGCTCCGCCATGGCGAGGGACAGTTCGACCGCGTTGCGGGCCACCGCGGTCAGCTCTTCGTCGATCTTCCCTTCGAGGCTCTCCGCCAGCTTGGCGAGGAACGCGTCCGCCTGCCCGCGCCAGCGCTCGTTCTCCCGCGCGAGCTCGCGGGAGATCTCGGCCCGGATCTCGGCATCCACCATGTGGTAGAGAGCGTCGCGCTCGTGCGGCTCGAGGCGGTTCAGAAAGCTCGTCATGCCGTCGCGCGGGAAATCCTCCACGAAATCGAGGGTGCGGATGTCCGTCTCCGCGGCCGGGACGAAATCCTTCGCAGCGGCTATGGCGACGGCCTCGTCGAACAGATCATCAGGTGACCATTGACGCACCGCCGCCCCCCCTGCCGAGAACGATCACGCCTTCGTCCATCAGCCGGCGCACGACCGACACGATCTTCTGCTGGGACTCCTCCACCTCCTGGATGGGAACCGGCCCCATGTATTCCATATCCTCCCGGATGCCCGCCGAGGCGCGCTTGGACATGTTCTTGAAGATCTTCTCCTTGATGTTGCTGGGTGTCCCCTTCAGCGCCGTGGCCAGTTCCTTGCCCTTGACCTCCTTGAGGATCTCCTGGATGTAGTGATCGTCGAGATTGATCAGGTCCTCGAAGACGAACATGAGGTTCTTGATCTCCGTGGCGCACTCGTCGTCGATCTCGCGCACGTCGTCGATGATCTCCAGCCAGGATTCCTGATCGATCTCGTTGAGGATGGCCGCCACCTGCTTGCGCCCGCCGAAGGAGCGGGTCTCGCCGGCGATCTCGTCCCGGACGAGGCCGCTGATCGTCTCCTCGACGATCTTCAGGGCCTGGGAATTCGGCTTGCCCAGGGTCGCCATGCGATGGGCGATGGCCCCCTGCAGCGACGCCGGCATCATCTGGATGATGGGACCGCTGCTGCGGGGATCCACGTAGGCCAGCACCATGGCGATGGTCTGGGGGTTCTCGTTCTTCAGGTAGTTCATGACCGTCAGGTTGTCGACGCGCTTGAGGTTGTCGAAGCCTTGCATGTCGCTGAAGCCGGTGGCGCGGTTGAGTACGGTGTCCGCCTGGCGCTTGCCCAGGGCCTCCTCGAGGATCTCCAGGGCCGAGTTCTCGCCGCCGAATTCCACGCCCGAGGAACGGCGACGCAGGTCGATGAACTCCTCGAGGGCCTCGGCCTTGTCATCGGTCCCGATGAGGCTGACTTCGGAGATCTCCGCGGTGATCTTCTCGAGCAGATCCTCGGGCAAGCGCTTGATGACCTGGCCGGCGACCTTCGGCCCCAGCGAGATCATCAGGATCGCCACCTTGCGCAACGTAGCATTCTCAGCCAAGGCTCAAGCTCCATGTCTCATTTGGAAGACGCCATGCTCTCGGATTCGCCCACCCAGGCCTGCACCAGGTCCGCGATATCCTGCGGGTTTGCCCCGGCGAATTCGCGCACCTCTTTGAGCTTGTTCTCCAGGGTCACCACCGATTTGTCGGTTTCCAGGATGTCGGTCTTCTCGGCCTCCGCGCTCGGCGCCTGCGCACCCTGCGGCACGTAGACCTGTCCCATCATGCGCCCCAGGGCATTCTTCAGACGGAATGCCATGAACACGACGAGCCCGAACAGCAGGAACTTGCCGATGGTCTGCGGCAGCGACTGGAGCAGGGGGGCGGCCATCAGTCCGGTCTCCTGAGGCACGGCCACGGGATCCTGGAAGCGCATGTTGACGACCTCGATGCGGTCGCCACGGGCGGTGTCGAGCCCCACGGTCGTCTGCACGATGCGCTCGATCTGCTGCAGTTCCTCCGCGGGCAGGGGCGTGTAGACGGCCGCGCCGCCCTGCTCGGCCGGTTCGTAGCGGCCGTCCACGAAGACGGCCACGGACATCGTCTTGACGCCGCCGATCTCGCCGACCACCGTCTCCATCGTCTCGTTGATCTCGTAGTTCGTGGTCGACTGCTCGTTGCTGCCGCCCTCGCCCTCGGTGCTCTCGTTGCGTTCCTCGCTGCGGACGACCGTCTGCGCGGGGTCGAAGATCTTGCGCTGCTGCTCGAGCCGCTCGAAGTTTAGCGTGGCGTCCACGCGCACTATGGATCGGTTCTGGCCCAGGACATGCGCGAGCATGCCCTGGGCCTTGTCGGCCAGGTAGGCATCGACTTCCTTCTTCAAGGCCAGCTGGCCCTCGGACCTGGCGGCGCCCTCGTTGTCGAAGTTCTCGGACAGCACGACACCGTACTGGTCGTGCACCGAGACGTTCGGGATCTCGAGGCCCTCGACGCTGCCGGCCACCAGGCTCTGCACGCCCCGGATCTGATGCGCTGAGAGCGCGCTGCCGCTTCCCAGCGTGAGTACCACCGAGGCCGTGGCGGGAGACTGCATCTTCTTGAAGATGGACGGCTTGGGCATGACCAGATGCACGCGCGCCGCCCGGATGCCGTTGATGGACTCGATGGTCTTGGTCAGCTCGCCCTCCAGCGCCCGCTTGAAGTTCACGTTCTGTACGAATTCGGTCATGCCGTACTGCTTGCCGTCGAAGATGCCCCAGCCCACGGTGCCCGAGGAGGGAATGCCCTTGGCGGTCAGATCGACCCGGAGCCGGTGGACGACGCCTTCGGGAACCATGATGGTGGTGCCGCCGTTGGTGAGTTCTGCCTCGACGTTCTGCTTGTTAAGCTCGGCGATGGCCATGGACGCGTCTTCCGGGGAGAGGTTGGTGAACAGGACCGTCTTCTCCTCGTTCCGCAGCCAGACGCTGAAGATGGCCACGCTCAGGACGGCGGCGCCCAGGATCACGACCATCAGGATCTTCTGATTGAACGTGAACCGTCCGGTGATCGTCTTGAGGTTCTCGAGCAGTTGCCTCATGTTTGCGCGTCAGCTCCTCGCTGCGGTCCCGTTCGACCGTCGGGTCATTCCCGTCACAGTTGCATCTGCATGATCTGGTTGTAGCTCTCCAGGAGCTTGTTGCGGATCTCCAGCATGAGCTCGAAAGCCAGCTGGGCCTCCTCGGCGGCGATCATCACGTCGTGGACCTCACCCACCCGTCCGGACACCGCGCCCTCGATCATCTCGTCGCGGAAGTCCTGGGCGCGGTCCACCGTCTGGATCGCCTCTTGAAGTTTGGTTGCAAAGGATGGGCCAGTCGCCGGCTGCGCGCCCGCCCCGCCGTACACCTGGCGCGGGTCGACGACCCCCGGGATCCTCACTGGGCTGATGGCCATCGTCGTTCCTCCCTGGACAGGACAGGCCGCTAGATGTCGAGCGCCTTGGCGAACATCTGCTTGGCAGCCTGGACGGCCGAGACGTTTGCCTCGTAAGCCCGGCTGGCGGTGATCATGTCCACCATCTCGGTGATGACGTTGACGTTGGGCATCAGGACGTAGCCCTCCTCGTCGGCGTCAGGATGACCGGGATCGAAGACGACCTTGAATTCGGAAGCGTCCGGCGCCGTCTGCACGTCCATGGCGACGCCGCGCGGCATTTCGTCGCCGCCGGACCCCGCGCCGGAGGCGATGTGCCGGGGATCGGTAGTGATCATGCCGCCGCCCTGACGGCGCTCGGGGCGGGGGAGGG
>JAHIYU010000125.1 GCA_018814885.1 bacterium
GCCGGAACGCGCGGCGCGACGGTTGGCGGCGCTGGGCCTGGCACTCGCGGCGGCGGGCCACCTCTGGAGCCTGCGCCTGCCGGCGGTCAAGGAACTGTGGACGGGATCCTACGCGCTGATCACGGCGGGCTGGGCGCTGCTGGCGCTCGCGGTCTGTCTTCGACTGATCGACGGACTCGGCTGGCGGCGCGGCCTGTCCCCCCTGAAGCTCCTGGGCCGCCGGGCGCTGACGGCCTTCGTGGCCGCGCACCTGATCTCGGACGTAGCCATCCTGGTCGTGCGCTGGTCGGACGGGGCCGGGGGCACGATCTCGCTGCACCACTTCGTCCGGCGCCACCTGTTCGACGGCTGGTTGTCGCCGGAGGCCGCGTCCCTGGCACAGTCCCTGGGCTTGCTGGCGGTGATCGTGGCGACGCTGGCGGTGATGCGGCGGCGGGATCGCCCCCGCCGCTTGACGGGACACGCCCCGGCTGCCAAGCTGGAGACCAGGCGGGAGAACCACGCGTGACGCCATCGAAATACTTCAATCCCAGGCGATAGATCTTCGGCAGGCCCCGTCGCAATCCGCTCGTTCGCCTGTTGGCGGATCAATGCGCGAAGGTCACCCTGGCCTTCGACAACAACGACTATTACATGTACCGCAACGGCGAGAGCATGGTCGTCGGCCGCCTGGCGGGGACCCTGTGGTCCGGATGCCGGCCCGTGGTGTTCGACGCCGGCGCCAACGACGGCGAGTGGTCGCTGATGGTCCTCGCGACGAAGCGAGGGATCGACCTGCACGTCTTCGAGATAGTTCCCGACACCTACCGGATTCTCCAGCGCAACCTGCGCGAATACCTCGACGGCGGGGCCGGCATCGTCCTCAACGAGATCGGGTTGTGCAGCGACGAGAGGGAGATCGAGGTCTGGTCGAGCTACGGGTCCAACTCGGCCGGTGTGATGCCGCATCCCGATGCGCGGGACAACGCATGCATCACGGCAAGAGTGACCACCGGCGACGCCTACCTCGCGGCCAGTGGCGTGGAAAAGATAGACTATCTCAAGATCGACGTCGAAGGCGCCGGGTACAACGTCCTGCGGGGTTTCGCGGGCGCCCTGGCCGGGGGCCGGATCGCCATGCTCCAGTTCGAGTACGGACCCTACGCCACGGCCCTGGAGACCCTGCGGCCGGGCAACTTCCCGGCCGTCGCGCCCGGCATCGAGAATCCTTTCCTGCGCTGAGCGATATCTCGAGCGAATTCGATATCGCCGGCGACCGGGGGGATCGGCCCAAGACCAGAACGACCCGCGCGCCCGCGGCGGCGGCCGACCAGGAGATCTACAGCGGCGACGGGTGAATGACGACTGTCATATTCTGCTTCCAGGAGCGTGGCGCGTTCTGTATGCTTCGAGAGCGTTTCCCCGTCCGTCACGTCCGTGGTTTCGCCGGACAGAGCGTCCGTCGGCGCGATAGTGACTCCATCCTCATTTGACGCATGGAACGGGACCAAGTCCATGGCGACCGGAGCCAAGACCGTTCGTTGGCGCATCCTGATCTGGTTGTTGCCGCTGCAGGTACTGATCTTCGCCGGTTACGAGGTCTGGCTGGAAAGCCGCCTCACTGAGGCTGCGGGGTCGGCAGATCCGGTCCTCGTCCACGAGAGCCTGCAACCGCTCGGCGGACAGGTGCGGACGATCCGGATCGCGACGGCCGCCCTCTGCGCGATCGTGCTCCTGTCGACCGCGGTGACGATCCGGCTGCAGCTCGAGCGCCATCTGCGCCGTCCGCTGATGAAACTCCTGGCCAACGCCGAGGCGATCGGCTCCGGCGAGTCGCAGCGACCGATCGAAAGGCCCCGGCAGCCCGGGCTGGCCCTGCTCGCCGACTCCCTCAACCGTTCGGCGGAACGCATCGCGCAGCAGCAGCGCGAAATCCAGGAGAACGCGCGACTGGCCGGGGTCGGCCAGACGGTCGCCGGGCTGTCGCACACGTTGAAGAACGTGCTCAACGGTCTCCGCGCGGGCCAGTTCGTGCTCGACCGTGCCATGAAGACGGGCGACCAGGAGAAGCTGCGCAAGGGCCTGCGCGTAACGCGCAGCAGCGTCCATCGGATCGAGAGACTGATCTTCGACATGTTGAACTATGTCAAGGATCGCGACCCCAAACGCGAGCCTCTCGATCCCAACGACATCATCCGGAACGTCGTCGAAGAGCTGAAGCGCATGGCGGAAGGATGGGGCATCGAGCTGCGCGCCGACACGGACGACGGGGTCGGCCTCGTCGCGCTGGACCGCCTGGAGATCTACCGGGCGCTGGTCGACCTCGCGACCAACGCCATCGAGGCTTGCACGGAGGGCGGGACGGGCGACCTCGTCGTCCTGGGAAGCCGGGGCGCACCGGACGAGGTCGTGCTGACCGTGCAGGACAACGGCGTCGGCATGACGCAAGAGGTGCTGGCGAGCCTCTATACCCGTTTCGTGTCCACCAAGGCGACCGGCGGAACAGGCCTGGGCATGGTGGTGGTCAGGAAGATCGTGGACGAGCACGGAGGCACCATCGAGGTCGATTCGGCTCCCGGCGAGGGGACGACCTTCCGCATCCACCTGCCGAGAACCGGCGGGGATGGATCCGACGAGCCGTGATGTGCTATCATGGCGGCAAGGAGGGAGTGAGATGCTCGAAGAGAAGGACGTCCTGATCGTCGACGACAGCGAGGAATGCGTCATCTATCTGACGGAGATCCTCGAGGAAATGGGATGCCCCTACCGCGTCGCCCGCAACGGCAAGGAGGGGATGCAGGCGGTGCGGGACAAGAGGCCTGACCTGGTCCTCCTCGACCTCATGATGCCCCAGAAAGGCGGCATCGCCGTGTACCAGGAGATGAAGCGGGACCCGGAACTGGAGAAGGTCCCCATCTTCATCATCACCGGCGCCTCGGAAGCCACCGGCGTGGATATGATATCCGGCGAGCCGCTGCCCACGGAGAGCTACGGAGACGATTTCACGCGGCGCTTCGGCGTCAAGGTCCACGGGCAACTGAAGAGCCTCGCCCCGGATGTGTTCATCGAGAAGCCCATCGACCACGAGGACGTCGCGCGGAGGATCAAGGACGTGCTTTCTTGACGGGGTCGGCGAGGGGGCGGATCCGGGATAATCGAGAGGCTCCCTGGGATTGCAGCACCATCGACATACCCGACTCGAACCGGCCATCCGGCCGGTCTTTCTTTATTGGCCAGAGCCGTCGCGGGATTTCGCGAACAAAATAATCGGCCCGCCGAGTGGGGCGCGCAGCGGAAAGAAATCTGAGGAATCACGTACGCCAATCGTCACCCGGCATGATACGGCGCATGAACTCGTCGAATATCGGAACCGTGAATGCAGTGTCGCCGTGGCTTGGGCTCCAGATCATACCCTTCTTGATCAAGTTGCTGCGCGTCGGAGCAACGGACTGCACCTCACGACTCAGTGCACGGGCGATATCGCCCGAGCGATGCGGCCCGGAGCCGAGTTCAGCCATGGCCCGAAGATAGGTCTTCTCGGATGGAGTCAGGCGGTCGATGCGAACTCGGAAGAAGCTCTCATCAAGCGCCGCAACCGCGGTTTGAGTCGCGGCCCCGACATCGGCCAAAGATATGGGCGACTCGCTCGCCACTTCCCAGCAGTGCTTCCCCCACTCCTGCAGAAAATAGGGATAACCCTGCGTTCGTCCGATTATCCGACTCAGTGCACCGGGATCGAACTCGACGCCTTCGCGGCGCGCAGGTGCCACTAAGGCCACCTCGGCATCCTCGGCCGACAGCGGACCGATCGTCACGAAGTCGAACAATCGCTCGGCATAGGACTTGGCCCGACCGAATTGACCCGGAAGCTGAGGCAGTCCCGCTCCGATGAGGACGATCGGCAATTGTCGTTGCGCGGCTCGGTGAAGAGCGGTGATGAGAGCGGCCAGTTCCTGTTCCTCGACGTACTGCATTTCGTCGATGAACATCGCCAGGACAGTATCGATTTGAGCTGCAGCTTCACCAACGACCTCGAGGAGCGCCTGGAGATCATGCTCCAGATCACCATTATCGGCCAGTCCGGGCTCTGGTTCGTAATCCAGACCGACTTCTATGTCGTTGTATCTGACCTTCAGTGCGTTGGCGAAGCCCGCGAGTCCACGCAATGCTCGGCGGGCCAGATCGCGAGCCTGCTCGTTGCGCGATAGCCGGAGGAGGGCTAGGCGCAGTTGCGGTGCGAGCATGGCCGGAAGCGATCTCGACTCCGGGGCTTCGACCCGCATGGTATGTATGTCCGCCGTTTCGGCGTCGTTGCGCAATCGATCGAGCAGAACGGTCTTCCCGACACCGCGTAGGCCTACCATCAGGACGCTCTTCGTTGGACGGCGAGCCCTGATCCGCTCCAGGACGATTCGAACCTTTTCGCGAAACTCATCTCGGCCAGCAAGTTCCGGCGGCGGTGTGCCCGCGCCCGGGGCATAGGGATTTCTGATCGGGTCCATGGCGGGAATATAGCAATCTTAGCTTGGTTTAGTCAAGGGCGCTAAACTCGCTAATTTCGCTCAAACCAATTGGCATGTGGTTTTGTTTATCCGTTCGCCTTGAAATTTTGAGAATTTATGCGACCGAACTGCATACTGTCCATTATGTTCAACTTCCGCCTTGGCATCTTGCTCGCAGCTCTTCGATCCCGCCAGGCCTTGATCCATGAGAAGGTAGCCCGTCGCCACTAGATCGAGGTCATGCAGCGATCGCCAAACGACCCCCGGGTGGGACGCACCGAGAACTCGTTCCTGAGATAGAGTTGAGATTCGACATCAAAACCGCAGGGTCATATAACCCGTCGAAACAGTGCGGACGGATAACCAGAAGGCACAAGCTCGCCAAGCGGGACGCGAAAACCCCCTACCCCAACCCCTCCTTCTCGATCCCCATCGCGCTCATGCGGTAGGAGAGCGTCGTCGGCTTCAGCCCCAGCAGCTCCGCGGCGCCACCCGGCCCGGACACCTTCCAGCCGGTCCGCTCCAGCGCGGCGAAGATGTTGTCGCGTTCGAGCTTCCGGACGTCCGCGTCGGTGAGGATGGCCGCGCCGCCGCCGGGCGCGGAGATCCCGTTGAACTCCCCGCCGTCCGCGCCGTGCAACGAGGGCAGGTCGAGCCGCAGCTCGTCGGAACTGGAGATGATGGCCGCGCGCTCCATCACGTTCTGCAGCTCGCGCACGTTGCCGTGCCACGGATAGGATTCGAGCAGCACGAGGTGGCGCATGGTCAGCTCGGGGGCCTTCATGCCCAGCTTGCGGCAGGCGCGCTCCAGGAAGTGCATGGCCAGCGGTGCCACGTCCTCGATCCGGTCGCGCAGGGGCGGGATCCGGATGGGGTAGACCGCCAGGCGGTAGTAGAGGTCCTGGCGGAAGCGGCCCGCGGCGACCTCGCCCTTGAGGTTGCGGTTGCTGGCGGCCAGTATGCGCACGTCGACCCTGCGGGTCTTCTCGTCGCCTACGGGCTCGAACTCCCCTTCCTGCAGCACGCGCAACAGCTTCGTCTGCAACGCCAGCGGGATCTCGCTCACCTCGTCAAGAAAGAGCGTGCCCTTGTCCGCCAGGGCGAAGCGGCCGACCCGATCGCGCACCGCACCCGTGAACGAACCCTTCACGTGGCCGAACAGCTCGCTCTCGAACAGGTCGTAGGGGATCGAGGCGCAGTTGAGCGAGATCAGCGGGCGTTCCTTGCGGCGGCTCTTGTCGTGGATGGAGCGGACCACCAGCTCCTTGCCGGTGCCCGACTCGCCGGTGACGAGCACGTTCACATCGGTCTCGGCTACGCGGTCGATCTCGTTGATCACCGCGTCCAGGGCGGCGCTGCGCCCCACGAACACCCCCTTCTCCTTGACCGGGTATATCTCCTCGCGCAGGTACTCGTTCTCGCGCTGCAGCTGACGGCGCAGCTCGTCCAGGGTGCGGTTGGCCTTCTGGAGCTCTTCGGTCCGCTCGGCCACGATCTCTTCCAGGCGCCGGCTGTGCTCTTCGTTCTGCGTGCGCAGGCGGCTCCGCTCGAGCACCCCCTCGATGGCGTGGGACAGGAACGACAGGTCCATCAGCGGCTTGACCAGGTAGTCCCAGGCGCCCAGGCGCAGGGAGGACACGACATCGTCCAGGTCCTGGGTGCCGGAGATGACGATGACCGGCGCGTTCTTGCCCTCGCTCCGCATGCGCTCCAGTACCTCGAGCCCGGACATCCGGGGCATGCGCAGGTCCAGCAGGACGATGTCGGGACTGTCCCTGCCGATCGACGCCAGGCCCGCGCGGCCGCTGTCGGCCAGCAGCACACGGTAACCCTCGCGGTCGAGGTACTTGCCCATCATGTTCCGGACCATCTCGTCGTCATCGATGACCAGGATCGTCGATCGCTTGTTGCTGCCTCTTTCGTTCATGACAGGGACATCCTTTGCTCACCCCGTGTTCGATCTTCGTCCATCCCACGATAAACGGAAACCCGTGAATCATATAATCTTTTTACGGAAATCCGTAATCCGGAGACTCTTACAGGGTATCTGAAGAAATGTCATTTTCTTTTATTGCAACGTATTAATTGGTTTTCAAAAAAACTGGCACGGATCGTGGTCATATAGGATCCGACAGGTTTGAAGAACCCCAGATTGACGGAGTTCTGGATCATCATGGAACGTTGGGAACCGAACGACATGGACGACCGGATCCTGGTCATACACAACAATGACGAGATCGTCAGCCACAACACCATCAACCTCGTCTCCATGGGCTACAAGGTCCATTCGGTGGACGAGGAGAGCATGGGACTCAAGCTGCTTGCTGCGGATCCGACCGGCTGGTCGCTGGTGATCCTGAAGCAGCGCCCGAACAGCATCACGCACACCCAGAACGTCATCAACGCCGTGCTCGAGATCTCGCCGCATCTTCCGGTCGTCCTGGTCTCCAACCAGTCGCAACGCTTGGCCAAGGACCTCTTCACCGGCATCGCCACGATCATCGAATGGCCATACGACGCGCGACAGCTGGCCATGACGATCCAGACCGTGTTGCGCGGGCAGAAACGTCGGGCCGTCTGAGGGAGTATTCGGCCGCAGAACGCGGCCGCAGGAAAGTTCCGCTATAGCACGGGGGCCCAACCCCCTGGGACCGGCATCCTTGTCGGTCCTCTCCCTCCGGGGCCCCCGTGCCATCCTTCATCGCCGGCTCAACGCGGACATCCCACCACCACGCCGAAACGGCCCGCCCGTTCCCCCTCGCGACGGTAGCTCGGGAATCCCCGCCCGCAGATCGTGCAGCGGCCATCGACACGCACGGCTCCGGCCGCCGCGCCCGCCCGTTCCAGCGCGCTCCGGTTGGCCGCCCACAGGTCGAAATACAAGACGCCGCCGCGCGCCGCGAAGAACGCCGCCGCGTGGGCACCGAGATCTTCCAGGGCGGCCCGCCTGACCTCCTCGCCCACCCCGTAGCAACAGGGCCCGGCCGACGGGGCGATCGCGGCCCTCAGCGACGCCCCCTCGAGGCCGTCGGCCGCCATCGCCGCCAGCAGCCGCGGGGCGATCCCGGCCACCGTGGAACGCCACGAAGCGTGGGCCATGCCCCACACAGCCGAACCATCCTCGCGGCGGCCGGCCACCAGCAGGATCGGGCAGTCGGCGCTGCGGCCCATCACGCCCAGGCCCGGACGGTCGGTCCAGAGGGCGTCGGCCTCTCCCGCGCAGCCCGGCTCCATGACCCGCCGCAC
>JAHIYU010000126.1 GCA_018814885.1 bacterium
CGGCGACGCGGCGCCCGCGCGCGTCGTGGATGGACAGATGGACCGGCATCGTTTCCGCGGCGCCGAGCAGGGCCCGCGAGATCGTGAAGCCCACACGCACCGCCGCGCCGGCCGGGTTGGGGGAGACGGCGAGCGCGATGCCGGGGTCGCTGGCGATCGACCCGTCGTGCGCGGCCGTGCCGTGATCGCCGGCCGGGAGGCCGAAGCGCATGGGCGGAGCGCCGGCCTCGTGGGCGCCCATGTCGGGTCCCGCGCCGATGGTCGCCGGGCCGTCGTTGAAATTGGGGATCGGGTCGCCGTCTTCGCGTCCGGGTGCTCCGGGCGCGAGCTGGAAGACGCCGGCTTCGCCGCGGGCGGGCAGGTGCAGATCGCCCCACTCGGGCATGTGGTCCTGCTCGTGGCGGCTGTAGAAACCGTGCGGTTCGTAGAGGCCGTTGTCTGCGAGGGTCACCGACGAGGTGCACGAATCCGCGGCGCAGGTCATCACCCCGTTGAGCATGTCGTAGTCGATGTCGTTGGGTTCGAAGCCCATCTCGATCGCGGCATCCTCCCGGGGGAAGCCGAGGGAATACCATGTCTTGTCCACGACCTGCAGCAGGTTGTTGCGCACGACGAAATTCGACAGCCGGCAGGTGCTCAGGCCGAACTCCACGCCCTGGTCGATCTTTTCGTAGGGCCAGGGGTCCCAGGGGTTCCCGATCCAGCCGTCGTCCATGGGGTCGTTCTCCCGCTGCAGCACCGTGTTGTGCAGGAGGTAGACACGGCCGCTGCCCCAGTAGTTGTCCAGGGTGCCGTTTCCGTCGTGGTCCACGCCCTTGGTCGTCGTCTTGAGGAAGCGGCCGGCGTTCACCTCGGGACGCGGGTTTCCCCAGAAATCCTCCATGCAGCTGCAGGCGTCCGCGCCGGCGATGTCGTCCAGGGTCCCGACATCGTACTTGTCGCTGCGATCGATCACGTTGCGCCAGATGTAGAGCGGTCCCGTCGCCGTGGCGGCGCAGGCGATGCCGGTCAGCGTCCGGTCGGCGTAGTTGCCCCAGACGCGTACGTTGGCGTTGCCGCCTTCCGCCTCGATGGCGTCGTCCCAGACGTTGGCGATCCAGTTGCCGTGGATGTCGGAGTCACGGCCGGGGCAGCCGAAGTAGGAGTAGTTGTCGAGCCCGCCGATGCCGTCGGTGAAATAATTGCCGTTGTCGGAGTAGATCTCGTTGTAGCGGATGACGTTGTTGCCCCAGGGATTGATGATCTCGATGCCGAGCGGGCCCAGGGGATGACAGGGGTCCCAGGGATTGTCCTGGTTGTACTCGCACCAGTTGTTAGAATCGTAATGCGGATCGTGGATTCGGTTGCGCTGGATGACGATCTGTCTGATGCCGAGCGCATCGGGAATGCTGGCCGGCGAGACCCACCGGTCGAAGACGTAGATGCCGGCGCATTCGTCGCCCCAGCCCGTTTCGGAGCTGTGGGTCGTTTCTATGCCCCAGTCGGCGATGTCGCAGTCCTCGATCACCACGTGGTGCGCGTCGCCGGTCACCAGGATGCCGTTGTGGCCGCCGCGCAACGTCAAGCCGCGGATGATCACGTACGGCGCCCTGACCTCCACGCAATGCTGGCCATCCAGGTTGGCCGCCGTGATCTCCCGGACGAACCCCTGCATCGTGTAGACCTCGTAGGCCTCGGGCGTGCCGCCGGCGTTCACCTCGAACGGCGCGCCGACATAGTGGATCGCCGGAGCCTCGGGGAATTCCTCGCTCCAGGTGGTGTCGATGACCGTGGCCGTCGGACCGCCGTCGACGGCCAGTTCGATCTCGTAGCGTGTGCCGGGCGCCAGTCCCACGATGGACCCGCGATACTCGAGCTGGCGCCACGACGGTCCCACGTAGTCGGTCGTGTTGACGCCCACCCGGTCGTCGAACCAGAGATGCAGTCCCTCGCGCCAGGCTCGGGCCGGCCCGTGACCGGGATTCTCGCGGAAGCGCACGGAGCAGGGTCCCGGTGTCTGGCCGCCGGTCGGCCAGTAGATACCGATGGATGCGAAGGTGGGCACGGTTTCGGGATCACCCGGGAACAGGGCCGCGGCCCGGGGCGCGAGAACGACGCACAGGCAAGCCGCCAGCAGGACCGGCGCGACTGCAGGCCAGCGCGATCGAATAAGGGCGTGCAAGGAGTTTGGCCCGGAAGGCATGTCCGATCCCCTCGATTTGTCGCAATGTCAGATTCCTTCGTGAGTATACACCTCCGTGTGCGATGCGGACAAGCGGGCGGGCCGCGGCAACCATCCCTTGATTCGTGCCGGCGGCGTCGACTATCCTCGCCGCCGCGTCGGGAACCGAAACCGACGCGACCCCGCCCGCCTGGATTCGTTCGGAAGGAGCAGACCCATGGAATTCCTGACCGTCCTCTGGTTGCCGATCCTGCTGTCCGCGGTTCTCGTCTTCGTCGCCAGCTCGATCATCCACATGGTCCTGAAGTATCACAACAGCGACTACGGCCTGCTGCCCGGCGAGGACGCCGTTCTCGCCACCATGCGCGAACAGGGCGTCGGCCCCGGCATGTACGCCTTTCCCCGCGCGAGTTCCCTGAAGGAGATGGGCGAACCGGGGATGATCGCCAAGTACGAACAGGGTCCCGTCGGGTCCATGACGGTCGGCCCGAACGGTCCCCCGGCCATGGGCAAGAGTCTCTTCCTGTGGTTCCTTTACGCGGTGCTGATCGGTGTCTTCGCGGGTTACCTGGGCTTCGTGACCCGCGGCCCCGGCGCGGAGTATCTGGCCGTCTTCCGGATCACCGGCACGGTCGCCGTGCTGGGTCACGCCGTCGGTTACCTGGTCGACGGCATCTGGAAGGGCGTGTCCTGGGGCAGCGTCTTCAAGAACGTGTTCGACGGCCTTATCTACGGACTGCTCACCGCCGGGACCTTCGCCTGGCTGTGGCCGGAGATCTAGCCCGGGTTGATCGTGAATCGCCGGCTGCGGAGGCGCAGGATGAGATCCCTATTCCCGGTGCTGTTGATTTCCATCGCGGCCGGTTGCACCGCCAAGCCGCCGTCCCCGCCTCCGTCCGCCACGCCGCCCCTGGCCGGACCTCCGCCGGGGATCGTCCTGATCGCCGCCCACGAGGCCGCCGGCCCGGACGAGACCGTGCTGCTGTCGTTGAGCAACACCCTGGATCACTTCATCAGGATCGAACCCATCTGCGATATCGAGGTGCAGGTCCAGGTCGACGGCTAGTGGACCGATCTGTGGCGCCCCGACTGCACGCGCGTGCGCGTGCGCCCGCAGCCCCTGGCCGCCGGTCAGACGTGGACCGGTGAGATGCCGGTCGCCCCCTGGCGGGAGGCGGCGGCGGCGGCGGGCGGCCGCGTGCGGGTGGCGGTCAAGGCCTGGGGCGAGGGCATTCCCCTCGGCTACGTCGTTTCCGACGCCTTCCTCATTCCGTCGCGTCGCTGAGAGGGCGTCAAGCCAACGTCACCGATTCCAGGTACTCGGGGGCGGACGCCGCGTAACCCAGCCGCGAGCCGACGCGTTCGACGAAGGGTTGCGAGGCATCCGGTTCCCCGTGGGTCACGAAGACCCGGCGCGGGGGAGTCTGAAGGCCCGAAAGCCAGCGCAACAGGTCGCTCTGGCCCGCGTGGGCGGAGAAGCCGTGGATCTGCTCGATTCTCGCCCGGACGCGATGGCCACGGCCGAAGATGCGCACCTCCTCGTCGCCGTCGAGGATTTGGCGGCCCAGGGTGCCCGAGGCCTGGTAGCCGATGAACAGGATCGTGCTCTCGGGCCGACCGATGTTCTGCACCAGGTGATGCTTGATCCTCCCCGCCGTGCACATGCCCGACCCCGCGATCACGATCACCGGCTCCTCGATGTCGTTGATGGCCATCGATTCCTGGCGCGTGCGGCAGAGGGTCAGGCCGGGGAAATCGCACGGATGCTCGCCGCTCAGGATCACGGCCACGGTCTTCTCGTCGAACAGCTCGCGGTTGCGTCTGAAGACCTCGGTCACGGTGATGGCCATGGGGCTGTCCACGAAGACGGGTATGCGCGGGATCTCGTGGGCGTAGAGCAGCCCGCTCAGGTGGTACAGCAGATCCTGGGTGCGCCCGACCGCGAAGCTCGGGATGATCAGGTTGCCGCCGGCACGGTGCGTCTCCTTGACCACCCGCGCCAGCCTTTGCGGGATGTCGCCGGCGTCCTCGTGGTCCCTGTCGCCGTAGGTCGACTCCACCACCACGTAGTCGGCCTGTCGCGGCTCGACCGGATCGCGCAGGATGGGCATGCCCCAGGGACCCAGATCTCCCGAGAACACCAGCGTGCGCCGCTCGCCGCCGGCGCCGACGGTCAGGTGCACCGAACCGGCGCCCAGGATGTGCCCGGCCGGCACGAAGGTCGCATCTATCCCCTCGGCGATACGGACCGGAACATCGAAGCCGGTCGGTCGGAGCCTCTCGATGGCCCGCTCGGCGTCGGCTTCGGTGTAGAGCGGTCGTGCGGGCCGCACGTCCAGTCGCTTCTCCCGCGCGTGTCGCTTGCGCTTGTACGAGGCGTCCTCTTCCTGGATGCGCCCCGAATCGGCCATCACGATGCCGGCGATATCGGCGGTGGCCCGGGTGCAGTGCACCGGCCCCGCGAATCCCTCGCGCACCAGCCGCGGCAGCAGCCCGCAGTGGTCCAGGTGGCCGTGGGTGAGCAGCACGGCGTCGATTTCCGCCGCCGGCACGGCGAAGGGTTCCCAGTTGCGCGCCTTGAGGCCCCACTCCTGGAACAGCCCGCAGTCCACGTAGAAGCGGCGGCCGGCGGTTTCCACCAGGTAGCGCGAACCGGTGACGTTACCGGCGGCGCCGCAGAACGTAAGCTTGATCTCCACGACAACTCCTTCGGTGATGTCGGATACCCGTTTCACCCCGGCCGGGGTACTCGGGATCATGATGCTATTGCAAACACCAGGCTATGCTGATAAAATTGCACATTGGAGACAATTGGCGATGTCATGCAATTTGTCGGGCTGACTCGGGGGGGAATGCCATGCGTCGCGTTTCAATCGTCTTGATCGTATTGCTCGTCGGGTCGTATGCGGCCCGGGCCGCGGGACCTCTGAATCTGACCGGTTTCCACCTGGAGCCGATGGACGGGGTCAACACCTTCCCGGACGCGGGATATGTCACGGAATCCGCCCACTCGACGCCCTGCGGCTGTGGCGGGACCACCTCGGACCAGATCGACGAGAGCTCGGCCTATCACTACTTCTTCGACACCGAACCGTTCGTCGACACGCCGCTGGTCGGCGGCCAGTGCATGGACATCCGCCACCTGTGGCTCGCCTGGGATACGACCCACTTCTACGTGGGCGTGCAGGGGCCCAACGAGCTGTGGGAGCGCGGCGACCTCTTCGTCGCCATCGACACCGACAACGCCACCGGCGCGGTCACACTGGACGCGCCCTGGGCCAAGCGGGTGGATTTCTGCGGCTGGGATCCCGAATTCTTCATCGCCGTCGAAGCCCCCGTCGGCACCGGCGGCTACGCCGCCCTCACCGACGCCGCCGGCGGTCAGATCAAGCAGTTCACCGGCGGCGTGGATGCGGCCGACTCGGGCTGGATCGCCTGCGACCAGGGGGGCATGTACTACGAGTTCGCCGTGGCCTTCGCCGACGTGGGCCTTCCCACCCCCCCCGTGGGCGGACAGGTCAACTTCGCCCTGTACACCACCTACGAGGACGACGGTTTCGACACCTACGACACCGGCCCCGGCTGCGGCCAGGCCGCGGTCTGGGAGGAGCTGGGCGATTATCCCTACGACGCGGACCATTGCGGCGGCGAGGTCGATTGCGTCACCGGGCTGGCCGACCTCTGCGGCGCGGCCGAATCCGACGACGGGTTGCTGGCCGGCATCGCCACGGCCGACCGCTACCCCGGCTCCGACAACACGCCGCACGACATCGACACCATCCAGGAGTACTACGGAATCACCAACTTCGGCGCGGAATACCCCATCCCGACCGAACTGCGCAACTGGGGGGACGTGAAGGCCTTGTACCGCTAGCGGCCACAACCGGCCCCCTTCGGCGACCGTCCCGCGGGATGGCCGCCCTTTTTCCGTAAAAAACCGTCGTTCCCCTGAGGTCTCACATGCACTATGCTGCCCGCGTCGTCGGGAGACTATCCTCCCGCGGAGAGGAGTTGTCATGAACGGGCAAGGGGGGGATGGCCCCAGGGACATCCCCGAGATCAGGATTCCGCAGATCAAGGCAAGTATGATACAGCGCGGCGTGATCGTGCTGCTGGTGGTGGTGGCCGCGCTGACCAGTTTCTACACGGTCGGGCCCGAGGAGACGGGCCTGGTCCTGCGCTTCGGCAAGTACGTGCACGCCACCGAGCCAGGCCTGCATTTCAAGCTGCCCTACGGGATCGAACGCGTCATGAAGGTGCCCATCCAGCGCCAGCTCAAGGAGGAATTCGGTTTCCGCACGGTGCGCGCGGGCGTCCAGAGCCAGTATTCGACCCGTCCCTACGCCGACGAGTCGAATATCCTGACCGGCGACCTGAACGCCGCCGTGGTCGAGTGGGTGGTCCAGTACCGGGTGGTCGATCCCTACCGCTACCTCTTCCGCGTGCGCAACGTGGGCGACACCTTCCGCGACATGACCGAGGCCGTGATGCGCCAGGTCGTGGGCGACCGCACCGTCAACGAGGTGTTGACAATCGGCCGCGCCGAGGTGGCCCTGCGCGTGCAGAGCCACTTGCAGGAGCTCTGCGACCAGTACGAGACGGGGATCAAGGTCGAGCAGGTGGTCCTGCAGGACGTGAACCCGCCCGATCCCGTGAAGCCCTCCTTCAACGAGGTCAACGAGGCCCAGCAGGAGATGTCCCGCCTCATCAACCAGGCCCAGAGCGAGTACAACAAGGTGGTGCCGCGCGCCCGCGGCGAGGCCCAGCAGACCATCCAGGAGGCCGAGGGCTACCGGATGGAGCGCGTCAACCACGCCCGCGGCGACAGCGCCCGCTTCGTGGCGCTCTTCGAGGCCTACCGTCGCGCGCCCGAGGTCACGCGCAAGCGCATCTACCTCGAGACCATGAGCGAGGTTTTGCCCAAGGTGCGGAACAAGGTGATCGTCGACGGGGACCTGAAGTCGGTGCTGCCGCTGCTCGACCTGGGCAGGGCGAAGGGAGGTGAGCGGTGATGAAGATCGGCATGGGCATCATCATCGTCATCCTGTTGTTGGTCTTCGCCAACACGTTCTACGTGGTCAAGGAGACCGAGCAGATCATCATCACCCAGTTCGGCAAGCCGGTGGGGGACCCCGTCAACACGCCGGGCCTCAAGGTGAAGGTGCCGTTCATCCAGACGGCCCACCGCTTCGATCGGCGGTTCCTTGAGTGGGACGGCGATCCCAACCAGCTGCCGACCAAGGACAAGCGCTTCATCTGGGTCAATACCTACGCGCGCTGGCGCATAACCGACCCGTTGCTCTTCTTCCAGCGCCTGCGCGACGAGCGCGGCGCCCATTCGCGCCTGGACGACATCCTCGACGGCGAGACGCGCAACGCCATCGCCAATTACGAGGTGGTGGAGGTCGTGCGCTCGACCAACCGGGAGCCCGAGCGCAGCAACCTCGTCGCCGAGGAGCAGGTGGTCCTCGACGATATCCGCCACGGGCGCGAGAAGATCCGCATGGAGATCCTCACCAACGCGCAGAACCGCACCTCGGATCTGGGCATCGAGATCCTCGATATCCAGTTCAAGCGCATCAACTACGTGGACGAGGTGCAGCGCAAGGTCTACGAGCGGATGATCGCCGAGCGCCGGCGCATCGCCGACCGCTTCCGCAGCGAGGGGGAGGGCGAGGCGTCCCGCATCAGCGGCGAGAAGGACCGCGACCTGCTGAGGATCCAGTCCGAGGCCTACCGCACCGCCGAGGAGATCCGCGGCGACGCCGACGCCACGGCGACGGGCATCTACGCCGCCGCCTTCAACCGGTCGGCCGAATCGCGCAACTTCTACGAGTTCCTCAAGACCATGGAGAGCTACCCGGCCACGCTGGACGAGAACAGCACGCTGGTCCTGTCGACAGACGGGGAGTTCTACAAGTTCCTCACCGCGACGGACGGGAGGTAGGCATCGCTCCGAGCCAGAGACCGGCGGTCCTTTCCGGGGGGAAGGGACCGCCTCCTTATTATCGTCATCCGTCAACTGGTTGAAGCCGGCGCGATGCCGTATACTGAGGGTGCCCTTCTCACCGCCCTCGGGAGTGACATGGCCTTGGCTCGCATACGGCGCTTCGTGCATATCGTCCTGTCGGCCGCCGCGCTGGGAGGAGCGGTTCCCTGCGCCGCCTTCGAACTTCCCAACGAGGCCGTCAACTTCAAGGCGCTGGGACACTGGCCCAACGGCGCCTGCTACGCGGCCTGCGCCCTGGGCAACACCGTGGTGACCGGCAACGGCGCGGCCCTGGAGATCGTCTACTTCGGCGACGCCGGCGATCCCGTGCTCGTAGGCCGTACGGTGCTGCCCAGCGAGGTGTACGCGATCGCCGTCGTCGGCCACTACGCCTACGTGGGCGTCATCGACTACGGCCTGGTGATCGTCGACATCTCGCGCCCCGACAATCCGCAGCAGCTTTCGCTCCATCCGTTCCCCTCGCGGGTCTACGAGATCGAGGTGCGCGACGATTTCGCCTACCTGGCGGTCGGCTACGCCGGGTTGCGCATCCTGGATGTCAGCAACCGCGCCCTGCCGCTGGAAGTGGCGCGCTACACGACCGAGAATTCCGTCCTCGAGGTGGACCTGGACGGGGATACGGCCTACCTCTCCTACGGCGCGGGCGGCCTGCACGTGCTGGACATCGGCGATCCCCGCCATCCCCAGCTCATCTCGGCCACGATGCCCTGGCCTTTCATCACGGGCCTGAGCGTCTCCGGCGACCATCTGTTCTGCGCCTTGAGCAATGCCGGCCTGGGTGTCCTGGACATCAGCGACCCCGCGGCGCCGCAACCGGTGCTCACCGTACCCATCTCCGGCATCGTGTGGGATACGGTGCTGGACGGACACCTCCTCTACGTCACAGGCTTCAGCTGCGGGTTCAACGTGTTCGACGTGCTGGTGCCCACCGCTCCCGTCTATCGGGGCGGGTTGCTGTATGCCAGCAGCCTGAAGACGGCGGTCGGCCACGACATGCTCTACGTTCCCACCAGCCCCAACGGCCTGAGGGCAGTCAGGATCACGGGCGACGGCCCGCCCATCGAGTTCGGGAGGTACGACGAGGGCGGGCACAGCATGAAGATGGACCTGGTCGACGGCACGGCCTACATCGCGGCCCGCTACGACGGCCTGCGCATCCTGGACGTCAAGGATCCCGCCCGCATCCGCGAACTGGGGCACTGGTACACGAACCACGCCCGCGACGTGAAGGTCGACGGCGATCTCGCCTTCGTGGCCGCCGAGCAGGACGGACTGCGGGTGCTCGACGTGAGCGACCCGTCCGCGCCGGTCGAGATCGGCCATCTTTATTCCCCCTACGCCAGCGGCGTCGTGAAGCGCGGCAACACCCTGTTCCTCGCCGACCGCGTGATAGGCATGCTGTCCATCGACGTCTCGGATCCCACGCAGCCCGAGGTCATCGGCTCCTACCAGACGATAGGCGAGACCCTGCTGGACATCGCGGGCCGGGACTCCTACCTGTACCTGGCGTATGGGCACAACGGCCTGCGCATCCTGCGCGTCAACAACCCGGCCGCGCCCCTGTTTCTCGCCAACCTGGACACCGACGGCTTCAGCCAGGGCGTCGACGTGCAGGGCGATCTGGTGGCTGTCGCCGACGGCGCCACGGGAGTCCGCCTGGTCCACGTCGGCAACCCCTCGTCCCCCATCGAATTGGGCCGCTACGACACCAAGGGGAACGCGGCCGGCCTCGACATCCAGGGAGAGCACCTGTACGTGGCTTCGTATCCCTACGGTCTGATCGTCCTGGACATCAAGGATCCCACGGCGCCCGCGTGGGCAGGGAGCTTCGATACGGCGGGAACGGCGCAGAGCGTGGTGGCGCGGCAGGACCTGATCTACCTGGTGGACATGGAGGACGGCCTGTGGATCCTGGATCACGACGAGGCCACGGGCGTCGACGAAGGCGCCGCGCCGCGCCGGCCGCTGCTGCTGGCGGCCCATCCAAATCCGTTCAATCCGACGACCCGCTTCACGTTCATGTTGCACGCCCCGGGGCGCGCCGAGCTCGCCATCTACACGCCGGACGGCCGCCGGGTGGCCCGGCCGCACGACGCGACCCTGCCCGCCGGCGAACATGCCCTGACGTGGCAGGGGACGGCGGACGACGGTCGTCCCCTGCCCAGCGGCGTCTATCTGGCCAGGTTGATGTCCGGGGGCGTGAAGGACCTGCTCAAGATCACGCTGGTTCGTTAGCCTGCCAGTCGTCCGTGAGGATCATGGCGACGATGCGCTCGAGGCCGATCCTGTCCACCTCGCCGAAGGCGTCCGGCGATTCCGAGTCCACGTCGAGAACGCCGACCACCTCGCCCGCCGCGTCCAGCAGGGGCACCACGATCTCGCTCCGCGAGCGCGCATCGCAGTCCACGTGACCCGGGAAGGCGTGCACGTCGGGCACGATCAGCGTCTCGCCGCGTTCGACGCCGGCCCAGCAGACGCCCTCCTCACCCTCCAGCACGGCGCAGGCCAGGGAACCCTGATAGGGGCCGACCAGGAGCTCGTCGTCGTTCAGCAGGTAGAAGCCCGTCCAGAAGAAGTGGGGCATCTTGTGGTGCAGGACCGCGACCGCCGTGGCCATGCGCGCCAGGGGGTCGTCGGTCTTCAGGAACAGTTCGGCCAGCTGGCCGGCGATGCGCGCGTAGCGATCGGCGCGGGCCGTGCTCGATTCCCCGGTCATCCTTCGCCTCCTGCCTGAGGACGGGTCGGCTCACACGATATCATCGTCTGTGGTGGCTGCCCACGTCGATCAACGCCGGATGAGCTGCAGCAGGGCCGTCAGGTTCATCAAAAGGGCCACGCCCATGTGGATGGCGGTGCCACCCAGGATGCAGCGGCTCTCGTAGGCGATCACGCCCAGGATGTAGCCGCCGAACACCGATCCCAGCGCTTCGGGCATGGGTTTGCCGAAATGCCACACGGCGTAGAGGCAGACCATGGGCAATATCGCGCTGCGGCCCAGCCAGCGCACCAGCCCGAGGACCATGAAGCCGCGGAAGAACACCTCCACGCCCACGAAGCGCAGGGCGTAGCATGCCTCGTGCAGGCCGTAGGTGAGGGCGGTCGGCCAGCCCAGGGCCGTTTCGACCGGTCCGGGCCGGTAGATGGGGTAGGTCCGCAGGAACGCGGGCTGGAACGAGGCCCAGACGATCGGTGCCGTCATCATCAGGAGCATGGCCAGATACGGTTTCCAGTCGAAACGACGGCGCGAGAAGCCGTACAGGTCTTCCTGTTCGTGGTCCCAGAACCGTCGCAGGATCACCAACGGCAGGATGAAGGCCACCGCCCGCACCAGGTTGACCAGGCATTTCTCCAGGTACCGGACGGCGGATCGCGGCAGGTCCAATCCGTCCACCAGCGCCGGCGACAACGCGATGGCGGTGCGGTTCAGGGCCAGCAGGACCAGCGCCAGGGAGGAATAGATCCAGAAGCGCCGCGATCGGGGCAAGGGAACGCCCGTGAACGCCGCCTGCAGCAGCAGGGCGCCCCCGTAGGGCACCGCGTAGAAGGCTAGGTACATGGGGATCTCGATCCAGGTGCCGGGATGGGCGTTCATCACCGTGCGCTTGAAGTCCGTGCCGTAGTTGTAGATGAAGGCCGCGGCCAGCAGGACCGCGAGCAGCAGGTGCAGGCCGGGATGGGCGTGATGGCGCAGGTGCAGCCGCAGATATCCGACGATCTCGCGCAACGAGCCTCCTGTCACGGAGTTGAAGGAACGTACAGGAAAGCACATTCGTCGGATTTCGTGAAGAAAAGTCCGGTCCCCTTGTAACCGACCCCCGATTCGGGTTAGGATGGTCACAGTCGTGAAAGTGTCGCCAGGGAGGACGCGATGCTTTTTTCCGTAAGCCTACGGGCGCATGTCAAACAACGGGAAGGAGCGCCAATCTCTTCATGAATGCGGCCGGTGCTCATCGTGCCGCACCATTCCATCAAGGGGGGTCGAAAAATGTCCCGTTCTCGTGCACCTGCTCTCGCGCTGCTGCTTCTGCTGCTGGCGGCGCCCACTCTCGCGGACTGGCACCCGCAAATGCCCTTCAAGTGGGTCCAGTTCCCCGACCTCAGTCCCATGGGCATCGACATCAACGCATCGCGACAACCCATGGACTACATCCTCGCCGACGACTTCGAGTGCACCGAAACCGGTCGCATCACGGGCATCCACATCTGGGGCTCGTGGTACCAGGACCACTTTCCTTTCTACGAGTGGCCCGAAGGCGTCACCTTCACCCTGAGCATCCACGCCGATATTCCCGCCAATCCTCCGGAGCACAGCAGGCCGGGCGAGGTGCTCTGGTACAAGGAGTTCCTGCCCGGCGACTTCGTCGCTCAGATCTGGGAGGAAGGCATCCTGGAGGGCTGGATGAACCCGCCTGCGGACTACTACTTCCCGGGCGACACCGTGTGCTGGCAGTACAACTTCGCCATACCGTCCAGCGAGGCCTTCCTGCAGGAGGGCACGCCCGACCAGCCCATCGTCTACTGGCTGGACGTGAAGGCCGTCCCGGAGGATCAGGAGGCCTACTTCGGCTGGAAGACGTCCCTGGATCACTGGAACGACGACGCGGTCTTCGGCGTGGGCAGCGAGCCGTACCCCGGACCGTGGTCCGAGTTGATCTATCCGCAGGGGCATGAGATGGTCGGCCAGTCCATCGACCTGGCCTTCGTCATCGCGGGCGAGGATCAGATCGACGAGCTGGACCTCGGCGACGCGCCCGACGCGGCCGGCGCCCTCGGCTATCCGACGCTGCTGGCCAACAACGGCGCCCGCCACTTGATCGTGGCCAACATCTTCCTGGGCATGAGCATCGACGCCGAGCCCGACGGCCAGCCCGATCCCAACGCGCTGGGCGACGACAACGACGGCAACGACGACGAGGACGGCGTGGTGTTCACCACGGCGCTCGTTCCGGGACAGCCGGCCAACGTCGACGTGACGGCTTCGCAGCCCGGCTACCTGCACGCCTGGATCGACTTCAACAGCAACGGCAACTGGTCCGAGGCAGACGAGCACGTCTTCGCGGGCATGGCGCTGCTGGGCGGTCTGAACACCCTGACCTTCAACGTCCCGGCTGCGGCCGCGTCGGGCCAGACCTTCGCCCGCTTCCGTTTTTCCACCTCGACAGTCGTGTTGCCCTTCGATGGCAGCGCCTCCGATGGCGAGGTGGAGGACTACGAGGTCGCGATCGAGGACGTCCAGGACATGCTCGACTGGGGCGACGCGCCGGACGACCCCACGGGGATGCCCGGCTACCCGACCTATTCCTTCAACAACGGCGCCAATCACATGATCGTGCCCGGGTTTTTCCTGGGTAATCTGATCGACGCCGAAATCGACGGCCAGCCCGACGCCACGGCCACCGGCGACGACATCGCCATCCTGGACGACGAGGACGGCGTGACCTTCACGAGTCCGCTGTATCCCGGCTACCCGGCGACCGTCGACATCGTCGCCTCGGCGCCCGGATTCGTGGACGCCTGGGTCGACTTCGATCTCAACCTGAGCTGGCTCGAAGCCACGGACTACATCCTGGCCTCGGTGCCGGTCGTCACGGGCGTCAATACCTTCACCTTCAACGTGCCGGCGAGCGCGCCTCCCGGCATCAACACCTTCGCGAGGTTCCGCTTAAGCTCCATGGGCGGCCTGCCGTTCACCGGGCCGGCCCCGGACGGCGAGGTCGAGGACCATCTGATCTTCATCGACGACAAGTACGTCATGAAGTGGATCCAGCCGCCCGACCTGAGTCTCATGGGCATCGACGTGGCCGCGTGCACCGCTTTCTCCGGCGAGGATTACCTCCTGGCCGACGACTTCCTGTGCACGCAGACCGGTCCGGTGACCGACTTCCGCATCTGGGGCTCGTGGCTGGGCGACTACCTGCCGTTCGGACTGGATCCCAAGGGCGTGAGGTTCGTCCTCAGCATCCACCGGGACATCCCGGCGGGCGAGCTTGAACAGTGGAGCATGCCGGGCGAGATCCTGTGGTGGCACGAGTTCGGCCCCGCCGACTTCGGCGTGGAGATGTACGCCGGCGACATCGAAGAAGGCTTCATGTACCCGCCGGAGGACTACATCATGCCGGGCGACTGGACCTGCTGGCTCTACAAGTTCCACGTGGATCCGCACCTGGCCTTCCATCAGGAAGGCACGGAAGTCGATCCGGTCATCTACTGGCTCGACCTCAAGGCGTTCCCCCTCGATCCCGAGGCCCAGTTCGGCTGGAAGACCTCGCTGAACCACTGGAACGACGACGCGGTCTGGGGCATGGGCGCCGAGCCCTATCCCGGCCCGTGGTTCGAGCTCCGCTATCCGCCGAACCACGAGATGTGGGGCCAGTCCATCGACCTGGCCTTCGCCATCATGGAGGACGTGATCACGGCCGTGCCCGACCAGGACACGCCCGAGCGCGTCGGCCTGCACCAGAACGTGCCGAACCCCTTCAACCCGCGCACGGAGATCAAGTACGACCTGCCCGCCACCGGCGGTCAGGTGCGTCTGGACATCTTCGACGTGATGGGCCGCAGGGTACGCACGCTGGTGGACGGCTTCGTGGCCGGCGGGCCGCGGACGGCCGTCTGGGACGGCCTCGGCGACGACGGCCAGGCTCTGCCGACCGGCGTCTACTTCGCCAACCTCTATACGGACGGTACCCGCAAGACCGTCAAGATGGTCCTGCTGCGCTGACGGGAGGTCCGCGCACCCCGACCGGGCCCCGGAGGCGACTCCGGGGCCCGTCTTTTTCGCCGCCACGCCACTACGACCCATGAATGGTCCGGGTCGCGGCTGTGGGGTGTTCGAGTAAGGCCCGTCCCCTCGTTACCATCGTTTGTGTTAGTATACTCGTAGCTGAAAAAGGCTTTGCCAGCTTAGTTGCGGCGCATTCTTGCAGTCGGCCCATGGACTTCCGCCAAACAACAGGAAGGAAAGCCAATCTCTTCATGATCGTGGCCGGCATTCGTCGTGTCGCGCTATTTCACCAAGGGGGGTCGATCATGTCACGTACTGGTGCATCAGCCCTCGCGTTGCTGGTCTTGCTGCTGGCGGCGCCCGCCCCTGCGGACTGGAACCCGGAGATGTCCGCCAAGTGGGTCCAGTTCCCAGACCTCAACATCACCGCCCTCGACGTCAGCTGCTCACCGCCCATCCACTACTACATTCTCGCCGACGACTTCGAGTGCACCGAAACCGGTCGCATCACGAAAATCCACATCTGGGGGGCGTGGTACAATGATCATTATCCGTTCTTCGAATGGCCAGATAGCGTCACCTTCACCTTGAGCATCCATACCGACATCCCCGCTGATCAGAACCCGGACGGCTACAGCATTCCCGGCGAAGTGCTCTGGCACCACGAGTTCCAGCCCGGCGAATTCAGCTCCCGTGTCTGGCCGGCAGGTTTGCTGGCGGGTTGGATTTTCCCGTCCTTCATATACGATCCCGATGGCTCCAACGTGTGCTGGCAGTATAACTTCGACATCCCCCCCGACGAGGCCTTTCTGCAGGTAGGTACGCCAGGACAGCCCGTCATCTACTGGCTGGACATCAAGGCCGTCCCGGAGGACCCGGAAACCGCCTTCGGCTGGAGGGCATCGCTGGACCACTGGAACGACGACGCGGTGTGGGGCAGCGGCAGCGAGCCGTATCCGGGGCCGTGGAGCGAGCTGATCTATCCGGCGCAGCACGGGCTGGGCGGCCAGTCCGTCGACCTGGCCTTTGTCATCGTGGGCGAGGAACAGCCCGACCCGGACGACTTCGGCGACGCGCCCGACGCGGTCGGCGCCCACGGCTTTGCGACTCTGCTGGCCAACAACGGAGCCCGTCACGACATCGATGCCGACTGGTACCTGGGAGCCGGCGTCGATTCCGAACCCGACGGCCAGCCCGATCCCAACGCCTTGGGCGACGACAACGACGGCAACGACGACGAGGACGGGGTGGTTTTCAACTCCGCCCTCATCCCGGGATTGCCCACCACCATCGATGTGACTGCCCAAGGTGGGGGGTACTTCTATGGTTGGATCGACTACGACATCGACGGCGACTGGGCCGATGCCGATGATGAGGTCTTCTTAGGAGAGAATGTGGTCTCTGGCGTCAACACCCTGACCTTCATCGTGCCTTTGAGTGCCTCACTCGGCACTACTTTCGCGCGCTTCCGCTTAACCCCATTAGCCGCTGTAATCTCCTTCGACGGCCACGGCTACTCTGGCGAGGTGGAGGACTACCAGGTCGAGATCGTGGATGCCCAGGAAACGCTCGACTGGGGCGACGCGCCCGACGGACCCGGCGCCCTCGACTATCCGACCTTGCTGGTCAGCAACGGCGCCAACCACTTCGTCGTACCAGGTTTCTTCCTGGGCGGCCAGATTGACACCGAGAACGATGGACAGCCCGACGCTACGGCTACCGGCGACGACAACGCCGGTCTGGACGACGAGGACGGCGTGACCTTCACCAGTCCGTTGTATCCCGGCTACCCGGCGACCGTCGACATCGTCGCCTCGGCGCCCGGTCTCGTGGACGCCTGGGTCGATTTCGACCTCAACCAGAGCTGGCTCGAAGCCTCGGACCACATCCTGGCCTCGGTGCTGGTCGTACCCGGTGTCAACACCTTCATCTTCAATGTGCCGGCGAGCGCACCGCCGAACACTGATACCTTTGCGAGATTCCGCCTCAGTTCCCTGGGCGGCCTGCCGCCCGACGGTCCGGCCCAGGACGGCGAGGTCGAGGACTACCTGATCATGATCGACGACAAGTACGTGATGAAGTGGCTCCAGAGTCCCGACTTTGGTCTCTCGGGCATCGACGTGGCCGCGTGCATGGCGTTCTGGGGCGATGATTATCTCCTGGCCGATGATTTCCATTGCACTTGGGAGGGGCCGTTGACCGACTTCCACATCTGGGGCTCGTGGCGGGACGACCTCCTACCCTTCACCGAGGACCCGACGGCGGTGCGGTTCGTGCTCAGCATCCATGCGGACGTTCCCGACGGACAGATAGCAGAATACAGCATGCCTGGCGATGTCCTGTGGTGGTACGAGTTCGACCCCGGCGAGTTCGAGGTGGAGATGTACGCCGGCGACATCGAGGAGGGATGGATGTACCCGCCCGAGTTGTACGAAATGCCGGGTGATTGGACCTGCTGGCTCTACAAGTTCCATATCGATCCGCACCTGGCCTTCCAACAGGAAGGTTCTGGGCTCGAGCCGGTGGTATACTGGCTCGACCTCAAGGCGTTCCCCTTGGACGGCAATACCCAGTTCGGCTGGAAGACGTCTCTGGATCACTGGAACGATGATGCGGTCTGGGGCCTGGGCGAGGAGCCCTATCCCGGCCCGTGGTTCGAGCTGCGCTATCCGCCCGGGCACGTGCTGGGGGGGCAATCCATCGACCTGGCCTTCGCCATCATGGAGGACATGATCACGGCCGTGCCCGAGCAGGGTCGGCCCGAGCGTGTCGGTTTGCACCAGAACGTGCCCAACCCCTTCAACCCGCGCACGGAGATCAAGTACTACGTGCTCGCCGACGGCGGCCAAGTGCGTCTGGACATCTTCGACGTGATGGGTCGCCGGGTGCGCACGCTGGTAGACGGCTTCGTGTCAGGCGGTACGCAGACGGCCGTCTGGGACGGTCTCGACGACGACGGTCTGGCCCTGCCGACCGGCGTCTACTTCGCGAACCTGTATACGGATGGCGCCCACAAGACCGTCAAGATGGTCCTGCTGCGGTAACGGCCGATCCGTTCACCTCAACCGGGCCCCGGGGGTGACTCCGGGTCTCCCTTTCCACCGCCTCATCGCGTCGGATCCAGAAAACCGAGCTGGATGTCTGCATCACACCCCGCGTATGCTATGATGACGCGGAGGAGAAACCGCTGCGTTGATCGCGGCATGTCGCGGGGGAGAGGACATGAGTGCTTTCATCAGACGCCTGTTCGTCGTCGCCGTCTCGCTCGCCGCTCTGCCGGCTCTCGCCGCCAACGTGGTGACGGTGCAGACCGTGGACGCGGAACCGGGCGACACATCCGTCCGGGTGGACGTCCATGCCCACAACGAGGTCGAGCTGCTCGAGTACTTCAACCTGCTGATCTTCGACGAGACCAGGCTCGCCTACGTCGACCTGGTGGCCGACAGGGGAGGGTTCTGGTACGGCTACTACCCCACCCGCGTCGAGGGCGACCACGTCTACGTGCACGGTTGGGCCGTCGATTATCCCGACTGCATCGACCCGGTCGCCGGCGATCCCGGACCGCCCCTCTTCCATCTGCTCTTCGACGTTCTGCCGGACGCGCCGGAGGGACTGGCCGCGCTGCCCTTCGGCAGCGAGGGGGCGTTCGACGGCCACTGGAACGACTGCTCTGGCTACTCGGTGACGCCGGCGCCGACCTATCACGACGGCGGCGTGCAGGTCGAGCCGACCACCGGCGTGGACGACGGCCGGGCCGTCGCGGTCGCGCCCCGCGCCTACCCCAATCCGGCGGCGGGCAGCACGCGGATCAGCTTCGTCCTGCCGGCGTCGGGCCGCACGGAGATCGTGGTCTACGACCTGGCGGGCCGGCGCATCCGGACCCTGACCGCGGGCGTGATGGCCGCCGGTCCCCACGGCGTGCCATGGGACGGCGCCGACGAGACGGGCCGGCCGGCTCCCGCCGGCGTCTACTTCTGCCGGGTGCGCTCCGCGGCGGGCACGGCGGTCGATAAGATCATGCTGGTCCGTTAGACGATCATCACCGCGGCAGCGTGAAGTGGAAGGCGCTGCCGCGCCCCGGTTCGCTCTCGACGCCGATTTCCCCCCCGAGCAGCTCCACCAGGCGCTTGCTGATGGACAGGCCCAGCCCCGTCCCTGCGTAGCTGCGCGAGGCGATCGCGTCCAGTTGCGAGAAGGGTTTGAACAGGCTGCCCAGATCCTCCGGGGCGATGCCGATCCCCGGATCGATCACCTCGATGCGCGCCGACCGTTCGCCGCACCGGCAGCGGATGAGGATTTCCCCCGCGGACGAGAACTTCACGGCGTTGTCCGCAAGGTTCAACAGCACCTGGGCCACGCGCCGCCGGTCGCTGACGATAGTGCAACGCTCCTTGCCGCAGTCGGCGCGGACGGTCAGGCCCTTGTCGCAAGCCAGCGGCTCCACGGTGCTGATCGTCTGGTCGATCAGGGTGGACAGGTCGATCGGTTCCGGCACCGGCTCCATCCTGCCGGCTTCCATCTGCGAGAGGTCGAGCAGGTCGTTGATCACCGACAGCAGGTGATCGGCGCTGGCGCGCACGAAGCCCAGTTGCCGGGCCTGCTCCTCGTTGACGGGACCGGCCATCTCGCTCGACACCGTGGTCGTGAAGCCGAGGATGGAATTCAGCGGCGTGCGCAGCTCGTGGGAGATGGCGGCCAGGAACACCGACTTGAGGCGGTCCGACTCCTCGGCTCGGTCGCGGGCCCGGGCCAGCTCGGCGGTGCGGTCGGCCACCAGCTCCTCGAGATGGTCGTGGTGGCGTTGTAGCTCCGCCTCCGCCAGCCGCCGCTGGCGGATCTCCGTCTCGATCCGCGCCACGTAGAGGGCGTTCGCCACGGCCAGACCGACGGTCTGACCGATGGAGCGCAGGATGTCCCTTTCCGCCGCCGACACGTCGCGGGGACCGTGGAAGATCAGGTTGATGGCGCCCAGGGCGCGGTCCTCGAAGAGCAGGGGGATCGAGATGCCGCAGCCGACGCCCTCCCGCCGGGAGGCCTCGCGCAGGGACGGGGAGAGGGTCGGTTCGGTCTGCATGTTCCCGCACACGACAACCTCGCGCGTGCTCACCGCGCGGCCGCTGAGCGTGCCCCGCGTGGGGTGCATGCGGATGACCGCGGTGGTCTCCTCGGTGAACTTGCGCGCATGGAGCAGCTCCAGCTCGCCGGTGGTCCCGTGGTAGAGGAAGAAGCTCACCGAGGGGGATTCGCTGTACAGCATCAGGGACGTGACCGCGCGTCGCGCGAGCGTCTCGAGGTTCGGCGCGCGGTACAGCTCGTCGGTCAGGGCGTTGATCGTCCGCAGCGCCTCGTTGGTGGCGCGCAGACGACCCACGTCGCTCCTGTCGTCGTGTCGAGGATCGATCATGCGGTCGATTCTACCGCAATCGCGCGCCGAATGCGAGAAGCCGCCTCAGGCATGGGTCGGCGCCGCCGTCTGCGACTCGAGCCACGCTGGCAGCCAGGGGAAGGCGTCCGTCGCGGTGGAGGCGTTCTCCGCGAAGGCGCGCATCAGGTCCGTCCGGCGCGAGCGCCAGAGCGCCGTCAGCCACTGTTCGAGTGCCGCATCGGCCTCGGCCCGTCCGAGATCGACCGCCAGATCGCTGTCGCGACCGCCGATCAGGTCGCAGACCAGCACGCCCAGGCTCGCTGCCGGCCAACGTGCCGACAACCGGCACGCCATGTTGCGGGCCGTCTCGATCTCGCCGTAGACCAGCAGGGCCTGCGCCAGCTCGAGGCTCTCGCCGCGGCGCTGCCTGTGTCGCGCGATGAAGTCGGGCAGGACGCCGCCGGTGCCGGCGAAGGAGACGGCGGCGAGCAGCCCCTCCGGATCGCGCGCGTTGTGGTCGAGGGCCCGCTCCGCGAGACCGAGGGCGCCGGCGAGGTCGCCCGCCGCCGCCGCGAGGCGGCACAGCCCCAGCAGGGGCCGCACCGTGACGTTCTGCGCCAGGTGCGCCGAGGTCAGGTCCAGACAGGCGCCGAACTCGGATGCGGCCTCGTCGCCGCGTCCGCTGGCCTCCAGCAGCACGCCCCGTCTCAGACGGTATTCCGGCGAACGGCCGGCCAGTGCGCGCCAGCGTTCCAACCAGGCCAGCTCGCGTCGCGGATCGTCGTGCAGGCCCTGCGCCGTCAGGACGGTCAGGTCGCCCAGGAAGGGAAAGTCCGTGAGGGCCGCCGTCCCCGCGGCGTCGAAGGCCCGCACGGTCGCATCCGCCGCCGTCCGCCACGCCTCGCGATCGTTCCAGAAGCGCGCCTGCTCGAGGATCTTGTAGCGGCTGTACCAGTCCCGGGGGTTTTCCGCGACGCAGCGCTCCAGCAGACGGAGATCGCGGTGCCGCTTGTCGCGTGCGGCGGCCACGTCGCGCACGTAGCCCAGGTGTTCCAGCACGCCTTCGAGCCGGCGCAGCTCGCGACCGGTGCGCGCCAGGTACGCGCGGACCGAGGCGGTTGGATCCTCGTGGATGTCGTGGACGAAGCGGATGGAGGGGTCGCGCCGGAAGAGGCGCAGCAGACGCGACTCGCGCCTGTGCCCGTGGGGCAATTCGTCCCGCAGCAGGACTGTCGCGGCGCCTGCCGCGTCGTCGTCCAGCAGGCCGCGCACCGAGGCGGCCAGTTCCGGGGACACGCGTTCGTCCGCGTCCAGGAAGACGATCCAGTCGCCGCCGGCCATGTCCAGGCTGGCGTTGCGCGCGGCGGCGAAATCGTCGCGCCAGGCCATGCGTCTCGTGGCGGCCCCCGCCGCCGCCAGCAGCCCGATCGTGCCGTCGACCGACCCGGTGTCCACGACGCAGAGCTCGTCCCAGAGTCCGGCCACGCTTTTCAGCAGGCCGGGCAGCATCGACTCCTCGTCCCGGACGATCATGCAGATGGACAGGCGCGGCCGCTCGGACATCGAGATCTCCTTTGACCGGACGTGACGACCCGTCCGTTCCCCTCGCAACCGGCGTACCAGGCGCGGGGTCGCGCAACCGCTGGAGCGACCGCCGGCTCGTGCTTCCCGGGTGGCTGTTCCCGGCAGCCGACTGGTCGGTAACTGGCCACTTGTCGCCGCATACAGAGGCCGCGCGCCCCCGGAACGTATCTCCCGACTGGTCCATGCCTTGCAATCGTCACGGCGGACCAGATCCGGAGGAACTCTTGGCCACTGCGATGACTGCCCGCGCAAGGACCGGGCGACCGGCCCTTTTCGGCGGCGAGCCGGCCTTCTCGGCTCCCCGCCACGTCGGTGCGCCCAGCCCCGGCGACCGCGCTGCGCTCTTCAGGCGCATCGGCGAGGCTCTGGACCGCCGCTGGCTGACCAACCGCGGCCCCCTGGTGGAGGAGTTCGAGGGCCGGATCGCCGCGCGGCTCGGCGTCGGCCACTGCGTCGCCATGTGCAACGGCACTACGGCGCTGGAGATCGCCGTGCGGGCGCTGGGGCTCTCCGGCGAGGTCATCCTGCCCTCGTTCACCTTCGTGGCGACCGCGCACGCCCTGCAATGGCAGCGCATCACCCCCGTCTTCTGCGACATCGAGCCCGACGGCTACAATATCGATCCGGCCCGGATCGCCGCGCTCGTCACGCCGCGCACCACGGGCATCATCGGGGTCCATCTCTTCGGCCGGCCGGCGCAGGTCGAGGCCCTGCAGCGCGTGGCCGACCGTCACGGCCTGGCGCTGCTCTTCGATGCGGCGCACGCCTTCGGCTGCACTCGCCGCGGCAGGCCGGTCGGGGGCTTCGGACGCTGCGAGGTGCTGAGCTTCCACGCCACCAAGCTCGTCAATTCCGGCGAGGGCGGCGCCGTCGTCACCGACGACGCCGGGCTGGCGCGCAAGGTGAGGCTCATGCAGAACTTCGGCTTCGAGGGGCTCGATCGCGTCGTCCATATCGGCATCAACGGCAAGATGAACGAGATGGCCGCGGCGATGGGACTGACCTCCCTGGAGGCCGAGGCCGGGTTGGTGGAGACGAACCGCCGCCGTCACGAGACCTACCGCAGGCTCCTGCGGGAGATTCCGGGCCTGGACCTGATGGGTTACGACGCGCGGGAAGACAGCAACCGGCAGTATGCGATCGTGGAGATCGACCGGTGCGCGGCCGGACTCTCGCGGGACCAGCTGGTGGAGCTGCTGCACGCGGAGAACGTGCTGGCCAGACGGTACTTCCATCCAGGCTGCCATCGCATGGAGCCGTACCGCTCGCTGTATCCACACGCCGGACATCTCCTGCCGCGCACCGAACGGGTCTGCGGACGCGTGCTGGCGTTGCCGACCGGCGGCGCCGTGAGCGCGTCCGACGTGACCCGCATCTGCTCCCTGCTGGACGACTTCGTCGCCCACGCGCCGGAGATCCGAGCCGGCTGGGCGGCGAGGCCCGGGAAGGGAGGCGGCGCGCGTGGCTGACGTGCTGCTGAACGTGGGCTGCGGCGACGAGCCGCTGCCCGGTTTCGTGAATCTCGATCTCGGCCGCGACGCCGACCTCGCGCTGGACGTGCGGCGCGGTCTGCCCTGCGCCGACAACACGGTCGACGCGATCCACAGCGAACACTTCATCGAACACCTGACGCAGGCCGAACTGATGTCCTTCCTGCGCGAGTGCCGCCGCGTCCTGGTACCCGGCGGCGTCATGCGCGTCTCCACGCCGGACCTGGCGGAGATGGTCCGCTGCTACCTCGCCGACGACTGGCTCGCGCGTTGCGGCCTGAAGGCCCACGGCTACGACTGGCTGGCGAATCCCTGCGAGATGCTGAACGTCGGCATGCGCGACTGGGACCACAAATGGGTGGTCGACGAGCGGGAACTGACGCGCCTGGCCGACCTGGCCGGTCTCGCGTCCCTGGGCAGGCGCGAGTCCGGCGCCAGCGACCGGCCCCACCTGCGGGGGCTCGAAACGCGCGCGGGAGCGCACCTGATCATGGAATTCCGCAAGCCGCCCCCGGCGGACGGGTGCCCGGTGCCGCTGGTGAGCGTCCTGATCCCCGCCTACAACCCGCGCTTCTTCGCCGAGGCCCTGGACAGCGCCTGCCGCCAGACCTGGTCGAACCTGGAGATCCTGGTCGGCGACGACAGCGGCGGTCCCGAGATCGAACGGCTCGCGCTGGCGCGCATGTCCGCCGATCCGCGCATCTTCTACCACCGCAACCCCGGGAACCTGGGCGAGGCCGAGAACTATCGCGAGCTGCTCGCGCGCGCCCGGGGCGAATACGTCAAGTGCCTGGCCGACGACGACCTGCTGGAGCCGTCCTGCGTCGAGGTCATGGCGGACGTCCTGGCGCGCCACCACGACGTCAGCCTGGTGTCGGCCTACCGGAAGCTGATCGACGAGCGGGGAGAGGTCCTGCCGGACACCTTCAACAAGCCGCTGGCCGAGATCGACGTGCGGCTGACGGGGACCAACGCCGCCATCCTGCTGCTGGCCCGCAAGCAGAACCTGATCGGAGAGCCGACCAGCGCCATGTTCCGCAGACGCGACCTGGCGGCCGTGCGGCCGTCGCCCATGAGCTTCGCCGGCCGGCGCGCGCCGATGAACGGCGACGTCGCCATGTGGTTGAACCTGTTGAGCAAGGGCGATCTGGTCCTGCTCGCGACGTCCCTGAGCCGGTTCCGGCAACACGAGGGCCAGTCGTGCCGCATCGAGGAATTCGTGCGGAGGGCGGAAACGGCCTGGAGCTACGTGCGGGAGGACGCTAGGCGTCTGGGGCTCTGGAAGGGATACGCGCCACCCTGTGGACATGTGGACGCCGCGGAACTGGATCCGGCCGCCGGCGCGACCGCGCCGGAGGTCTCGCTGCTGGTGCGCGAAGCCGGTGGTCTGCCCGAGCTGCTGTCCGCGCTCTCGGCCCTGGCGCGGGAGGAACTCGCCTACCCGCACGAATATGTCTTCGGCGGGGCGGGTCCGGATCCTGCAACGCGGACATACCTGGCGCGGGCCGCAGCCGGCGCCGCCAACCTGGTGCTACCGCGCGACAGCACGGGCGATGCGGTGGCCGCTGCCGTCGGTACGGCGGGCGGTACGTACCTGGTGGTGCTGGAGCCGCGGGAATTGCCGCCGCGAGGCTGGCTCGACGCGACCCTCCGCGCTCTCGCCTCTCGCGACGATCTGGCGGCCCTTTCGCTCTCGCCGCGCGGGCCGCTGGCGCTGCGCGCCGCCGCCTGGCACTTGACCGGCCTGGAAGACAGCGTCTTCGGCGCTGCCGACTGGGCGGATGCCGTCGGCGCGCGGATCGAAGCCGCCGGCCTGGTCGCCGAACGCGCCGCATCCGGGGCGGGCGTCGGCGCGGGCGCCCCCTGATCCCTGCCCGTCGATTCCGAGATTATTCTCTTGTCACGCCGGGATTTCGCACTATCTTTGGTTTGCCAACAATTCTTGTACCCTCAAGAAGAGAATCAGGGTCGCTCGTACCCCAGGACGGTCCCATGACGCTCGATACCTTGCAGGCCGGCGCCTCCGCGAAATTGCTGGACATCGATCCCTGCAACGGCCTCCGCCTGCGCCTGATGGAAATGGGGCTCACGCCCGGCGCCGACGTCTCGGTGCTCCGGGTAGCTCCCTTCGGCGACCCCATCGAGATCCTGGTGCGCGGTACGCGGCTGTCCATCCGCAAGCGCGAAGCGGCGCTCATCCGCTGCCGGACGACCTGACCGGCCCGGAGGAATCCATGGCCCCGACTCCGGTCCATCGCGCCTCCGATTTCCTGGTCGCCGTGGCGGGCAATCCCAACTCGGGCAAGACCACCCTCTTCAATGCCCTGACCGGCGCCAACGCGCGCATCGGCAACTACCCGGGCATCACCGTCGAGATCCGCACCGGCCACATGCGCCTGCCGCATGCCGGACGCGTGCGCCTGATCGACGTGCCCGGCACCTACAGTCTCACGGCACGATCCCCGGACGAGGAGGTGGCAATCAACGCCCTGCTCGGCCGCAAGGGCCTGCGCCGTCCCGACGTCGTGCTGCTGGTGCTCGACGGCACCGCCCTGGAGCGCAACCTCTACCTGCTGATGCAGGTGCTCGAGTTCGAGATCCCCGTGGTCGCCGTCGTCAACATGCTCGACGCCGCGCGCGACGACGGGGTCGACATCAATTTCGACGCCTTGCGCAAGGTATTCGGCATTCCCATCGTGGGCACCATCGCGCGCCGGCGGCAGGGCGTGGGCCTGGTCCGCGAGACGCTCGACGAACTGCTCTGCAACCTGGACGATGCGCCGCGTCCGGGTTGGCAGTGGGAGCCGGCGGACGAGCTGACGGCGGATCTGGAGGGATTCGAGGAGCTGATCGCCGAGGAGGTCCGCTTCCGGCTGGACACACCCGGCAGCCGCCGCGCCTTCGCCCTCTGGCTGTTGACCAGCCTGCACCCGCGCAGCGAGCTCGAGGTGCGCCCCCGTCTCCGGGAGCACACCCTGGCGGTGCAGGAGCGTATCGCGGCCGCCGGCCGCGACCTGGCCCGCGAATCGGTAGCGGCCCGTTTCGAGGCCATCGACCGGATCACGCCCGGGATCGTGCGCCGCCAGCCGCGGCACCGTGATTCCACCGAGAAGATCGATTCGGTGCTCACCCATCCGCTGTGGGGGTCCGTGGTCTTCCTGGTGATCATGGGCCTGATCTTCCAGGCCCTGTTCTCGTGGTCGGATCCCATGATCGGCTTCATCGAGAACACCTTTGCCCGCCTCGCCGGCTTGGTCCGCACTTCGCTGCCCGCCGGTTTCCTGCGCGGGCTGCTCGCGGACGGCATCATCTCCGGCGTGGGGGCCGTTGTCGTGTTCCTGCCGCAGATCCTGTTCCTCTTCCTGTTCGTCTCCATCCTGGAAGGGACCGGTTACCTGTCCCGTGCGGCGTTTCTCGTCGACCGGCTCATGAACCGGCTCGGCCTGCACGGCCACGCCTTCGTGCCGATGCTCAGCGGCTACGCCTGCGCCATCCCCGCCATCATGGCCACGCGCACCATCGACAACACCCGCGACCGCCTGCTCACGATCCTGTCGATTCCGCTGATCAGCTGCTCGGCACGTCTGCCGGTGTACACCCTGATCATCGCCCTGGTGTTTCCCGCGGCCGACAAGATCGGTTTTTTGAGCACCGGCACCCTGGTCCTGTTCGTGATCTACACCCTCAGTTCGGGGATGGCGATGCTGGCGGCGAGCTTCCTGGGCCGCACGGTTCTCAGGGGCGAGCTGCGGCCGCTGCTGATGGAGCTGCCGCCCTATCGGCTGCCCGATCCCCGGTCGGTTCTGCAGGTACTCCTGGAGCGGACGGCGGCCTTCCTGACCACCGCCGGGTCGGTGATCCTGGTCGCGACGGTCGTGCTCTGGGCCATGCTCTCCTTCCCGCGTTCCTCCCTGATCGCCAGCGAGGCCGCGGGTACGCCGCGACAGCACGCCGCACAGCTGCAGGACAGCTTCGCGGGCCGGATCGGCAGCGTCCTCGAACCGGTGCTCGAGCCGCTGGGCTTCGACTGGAAGATCGGCGTCGGCCTGATCGGGGCCTTCGCGGCGCGCGAGGTCTTCGTGGGCACCATGGGCGTGATCTACGGCGTCGGCGAGGGCGCCGACGAGGAGAGCGTCGGCCTGCGCGAGGCCATGCGCCGCGACCGCCGGCCGGACGGGCGTCCCCTCTGGACGCCTTTGACGGGCGTCAGCCTGATCGCCTTCTTCATGATCGCCATGCAGTGCGTGAGCACGCTGGCCGTCACACGCCGGGAAACCGGCAGCTGGGGCTGGACCCTCTTCATGGTCGGTTACCTCAGCACCGCGGCCTACCTGGTCTCCCTCCTGGTCTACCAGGGCGGCCGCCTGCTCGGATACGCCTGACCGGCCTTCGACCGAGGCTTGCACCCCGGCCCGCAATCGCCCATCATGTCGTCCATCGTCCGGAACGCACTCGCGACATGGGGTGAACGACATGACTGCACAGAGCATTGCCGCGCTGCTGACAGGCCAGGTGCCGGTGGGCACCGAGGTCACCGTCAGGGGATGGGTCCGCTCGCGCCGCGACTCGAAGGCGGGCCTGAGCTTCGTCCAGGTGCACGACGGCTCCTGCTTCGACCCCATCCAGATCGTGGCCCCGGCTTCCCTCGCCAACTATGCAGGGGAGGTCCAGCGGCTGAGCGCCGGCTGCTCCGTGAGCGCCACCGGCGAACTGGTCGAGTCCCAGGGCAAGGGCCAGAGCGTGGAGATCCGGGCCGCGTCGCTCGCCGTCGTCGGCTGGGTCGAGGATCCCGAGACATATCCCATGCAGCCCAAGCGCCACAGCTTCGAGTACCTGCGCGAGCAGGCCCACCTGCGCCCGCGGACGAACACCTTCGGCGCGGTGACCCGCGTGCGGGACTGCCTGGCCCAGGCCACCCACCGCTACTTCCACGAGCACGGCTACTACTGGATCCACACGCCCATCATCACGGCCAGCGACGCGGAGGGCGCCGGGGAGCTTTTCCGCGTCTCGACCCTCGACCTGGCCAACCTGCCGCGCACGGCGGACGGCGGCGTGGATTTCGCGGAGGACTTCTTCGGCCGCGAAGCCTTCCTCACCGTCTCGGGGCAGCTCAACGTCGAGAACTTCTGCTGCGCCCTGTCGAAGGTCTACACCTTCGGGCCCACCTTCCGCGCCGAGAACTCCAACACCTCGCGCCACCTCTGCGAGTTCTGGATGATCGAGCCCGAGCTGGCCTTCGCCGACCTGAACGACGACGCCGACCTGGCCGAGGACTACCTGCACTACATCTACAGGTCGGTGCTCGACGAGCGCGCCGACGACATGGCCTTCTTCGACAAGCACGTGCAGAAGGGCGTCGCCGAGCGCCTGGAGCGTTTCGTGGAGAAGAGCTTCGCGCGCATGGAGTACGACGAGGCGGTCAAGGCCCTCGAAGGTGCCGACGCCAAGTTCGAGTTTCCGGTGCGCTGGGGGGCCGACCTGCAGTCCGAGCACGAGCGCTGGCTGACCGAGGAACACGTCGGCCGCCCGGTCGTGCTGATGAACTATCCGAAGGAGATCAAGGCCTTCTACATGCGCCTCAACGACGACGGCCGCACCGTCGCCGCCATGGACGTGCTGGCGCCGGGCATCGGCGAGATCGTCGGCGGCAGCCAGCGCGAGGAGCGTCTGGACGTCCTCGACGCGCGCATCGCCGAGATGGGCCTGCCCGTGGAGCCTTACTGGTGGTACCGCGACCTGCGTCGCTACGGCACCGTGCCCCACGCCGGCTTCGGGCTGGGCTTCGAGCGCGCGATCATGTACGCCACGGGCCTGCAGAACATCCGCGACGTGATCCCTTTCCCGCGGACGCCGAAGAGCGCGGAGTTCTGAAAAGGCCCCCGCACTACATGGTCCGGGGGCCCCTCTCTCGTCATTGATGCGACCCGCTTAGATCCCGACCGTCTCTTCCGGCTTCGGCGCCGCCTCGCCGCTGCGCGTCTCGACCCGCTCCGCCAGCTCCTTGCGGATCTCGTCGAGGTTGTAGCGGGCGTCCACGTTCCGGGGCTCGCGGACCAGCAGGTCCTCCAGCACCGCGCCGGCCTCCCGCGTCCGCTGCTGCTTCCAGAGCGCCACGGCCAGGTCGTTGGCCGCGCGGCTGTCGTCGGCGTTCCAATACAGGGCGTAGCGGAAGAGGGTCTCCGCGTCGGCGATGCGCCCGGCCCGGAAGAGGTCCTCGCCCTCGCCCAGCCGTTTGGCGAGCTCGGCCGGCGTCGGCTCGATGGGCATCATGCCGCGCGCGCGCGGCAGGGGATGGTAGTGGAGCACGGGGTTGTGCCCGTCCAGGATGATGCCCTCCAGGTCGAACTTCTCGCCGTAGGCCGTCTCGGCGGGAATGCCCCACTTCTCCTTGAAGATCTCCCAGTTGGTCTCCAGCGACTTGCGGTAGTCCACCCTGGCGGCTGCGAAGCTGCGGCTGCCGAAGTGGTGCACGAAGCAGTCCATCGCGATCAGCGTCTGGTAGCCGGCCAGGAAATTGCGCAGGCAGTAGTCGGTGTCCTCGAAGTTGCCGAGGCCGTAGCGCTCGTCCAGGCCGCCGATGCGCGTCATCACCTCGCGCTTGATCAGCATGCAGAAGCCGACCACCCACAGCGCCGGCTCGTCCTGACCGGCCACCGCGTCGCCGTGCATCTTGGCGAAGAGATCCAGGTCCTTCAGGGTCTCCGTGTCGTAGCCGACCTTGGGCAGCTTCTGCACCCCGGTGATGCTGTTGGTGACAGGCCCGACCACGCCCGCCTGGGGATGGGCCTCGGCGCAGGCGATCAGCTTGTCGAGCCACCCTGCGGTGACCACCACGTCGCTGTTGAGCAGCACCAGGTAGTCGCCGCCGGCGCGGGCGAGACCGATGTTGTTGCCGGCCGCGTAGCCGAGGTTCTCCTGGTTGTAGACGGCCCGGCAGCGGTCCTCGCGCGCGGCCAGCTCGCGCAGCCACGCGACGGTGCCGTCGCTGCTGGCGTTGTCCACGAAGACGATCTCGTGGCGGGGATCGGTGTGCTGCAGCAGCGCGTCGGTGCATTGCTTGGTGTATTCCAGGGCGTTGTGGGTCAGCACGATCACCGACGCCGTGGGCGGGTCCTGGGGACAGGGCGCGGCGTTCTCGAAGCGAACCCGCGGCGGCGCGTAGCTGCGGATCGAGAAATCCTCCGCGGGCCGCGCCTCCCCCTCGAGGCTCACGTAGTAGTCGGGCTTCGCGCGTCCCCGCCAGCGGCGGTCGAGCCGCTTCTGATTCTCGCTCAGACCGGTCCAGCGCTCCCGGCCGCTCTGCGACTCGTGGTGCACGACCACGCTCTCGGGCCGGTAGACCAGACGCCAGCCGGCCTCGCCCATCTTGAGGCACATGTCGACGTCCTCGTTGCCGTTCCAGTAGGCCTCGTCGAAGCCGACCACCTGGAAGTAGACGTCGCTGCGCACCATCAGGCAGGCGGCGGTCAGGGCGCGCATGATCTGGGGCTGGTTGGCGGCCTTGGTGTCGGCGGCCTTGCGGTACAGTACGTGCCGCGCACCGAAGACCTGGCCCTGCGGGCGGTCCTCGAGCACCAGCGCCACGCCCGCGTGCTGGATGGTCCCGTCGGGGAAGAGCAGCTTGCTGCCGACCGCCCCCACGTAGGGATCGTGATCCAGGGTCTGGACGAGCGGGGACAGCCAGCCGTCGGTCACCTCGGTATCGTTGTTCAGAAACAGCAGGTAACGGCCCCGGGCGGCGGCGGCGCCCCGGTTGCAGGCGCGCGCGAAGCCCTGGTTCTCCTCCTGGATCAGGGCCCTGACGAGCCCCTCGGTCTCCAGCTCGCGCAGGTACTCGGCGGTGCCGTCGGTGGACCCGTTATCCACGACGATGATCTCGTACCGGTCGCCCGGCGTGTGCTTCCAGAGCGCGGCCAGGCATTGCCTGGTCAGCTCCAGCTTGTCGAAGACGGGAATGATGATCGAGACGTTAAGGTCGTACCGTTTACGAGGTTCTGTCGGCTTGTGGCCGGTCATGGAATCCCTCCGGGAGTCGTGTTCATGAACGTCGTGACCAGCATCCTGGTGCAAGATCGCGGCCAGCGCCTTGATGGGGCCGGATGTCCCTGGCTGATGTTAACTGGCCGATTATCAGCGGGTTGAGCCGACATGTCGCCAGGATCGAGCGTGGAGCAGATTCTCGTTTGTGCGGGAAATGGACACGAGGTGGCCATGATCTGGACAACGCCCCGCTTGGCGGGCGATTGGCGCGGGGACGACGATTTCCGTAGACTCATTCAATTCGATCCGGACCGGCGACGCGCGGGAAGCCTCGTTTGCAAGCAGATCCCGCTTCTCGTTCCCGCAGAGTCGAGTCGCTGGAGTCCCGCCGCTCAGGCAAGCAAGGGAGAGGGTCATGAGCAGACCTGGCAAAATCACCGGCGCGTTCATCAGGACGATCCTGGGCCTAGCGATCCTGATGACACCGTCCCAACTGTTCGCGCTGACCTATGCCATCGACGGCCTCGACGACGATCGTGAGGAATGGCACGGGCCGGGCGACCCCGAAGGCGGGGACCGTTACCACGGCGACCTGAACATCCTGGACCCCGAAGGGCTGTTGCGGGGCGGAGCCGACGACACGGACCCGCGCGACCCGCGAGGATCGGTGCCGCTGATCAGGCTGATTCCGCTCGGAGACGGCTATCTGATGATCATCGGGTCCGGGGATGCGCCTGGGGCGTATCCGATCCTGCTCTCTCGCTGAGGAGACGGTGATGAAGGGATGCATGGACTACGACGCGCGGGCACGGCGCGGCCGCGAGGGCGCTCTCGATCAGGATCTGCTGGACAGGGCCCGTCTCCTCTACCGCCAGGAGCGTTTCGAGGAGTCGCTGGCGGTCTGCCGTCGCGCCGTCGGCGAGACGGAAGACGGTGCGATCGTCGTGGTCGGCGGCGCTCCCTGCGTGCTCAAGCGGGATGCGGTCGTACTCGCCGCGTGGTGCCTGTACGACCTGCGCCGCTTCGAGGCGTGTAGGTCCTGGCTGTTCAAGGCCCAGGACAGGGGTTGGCTGTCCAGCGGCGACGTGGAGGCCGCCGTCGTGACGATGTGGATCCACAACTGCGAGGGACGTTACGAAGCCGTCATCGACGAGGTGGGCCGACTGCTGGACAGGGCCGATCCGACGCTGGACCTGGTGGATCGCGGCTGGCTGTTCTATACGCGCGGCGCGGCCCTGCGCATGACCGGCGACATGGCCGGCGCCCTGGACGACCTGATGACCGCCCGCACGCTCTTCCGCCTGGTCGGCCGGCGCGACCTGCGCGCGGAGGTCGGCAACCTGGTGGGGCTCGTCAGGTTCCGACTGCGCCGCTTCGAGGAGGCCGAAGAGCTGTTCCTCGACGCCGTGGAGATGAACAAGTCCCTGGGACTGACCCGCCGCGTCGCGGACAACCTGCAGAACCTGGGCTTGACCTGCTACAAGACCGGCCGCTACGACAGGGCGCGCAAGCTCTTCCAGGAGATCATGGGCACCCGGCACCTCTCTGCCGACCGCATCTGCCGTGCCCGCATCGCCCTGGGCAAGCTGGATGTCCTGCAACGCAGGTTCGCGGACGCCCGCAGCAACCTCATGGCCGCCTACACCCTCGCCGTCGAGCAGCACAAGCCCCGCGAGGAATGCCTCGCCCTGGAATACCTGGGCGACGTCTTCCGCGAGGAGGGCAGACCCGCCGAGGCCCGGCGCTACTATGCCCGTGCCATGGTGATCGCCCGCAAGATCGCGCCCGAGGGGGACCTGATGCTGGAGCTGTTGCGCCGCGAGGGCGAATGCCTGAGCACGCTCGACCGGTTCCCCCAGGCCGAGGTCCTGCTGGGACAGGCCATGGCCCTGGCCCGCAGACAGCGCGATCCCTTCGAGCTGGGCGTGACGCAGCGCTGCCGCGCCGAACTGCTGGCGAGGCAAGGATGTCTCATCGAGGGGATCGCAGCCATGGAGGCGGCCGTCTCCGTCCTGTCCGGGATCAGGGCCGATCACGAACTGGCCCTGGCGCACCTGACGGCGGCCGCTCTCTACGTGGACGCGGCCGGGGATCCGGGCATCGCGGCCGAGATCGTCGACCGGGACACCTCTTCCGGGCCGTCCGCCGAACCGGCGGCGCCGGTCGTCCAGGTGATGGTCACGCGCGCCAGGCGTCACGCCGTGGCCGCGGAGTTCCTCTTCCAGCGCGTCGGCGAGCCGTACTGGGAGCGGCGGGCGGGACAACTGCTCGCGGTCGTGGACGGGCACGGCCGCCGGGGAGGCGGTCGCGAGCCGGGGCGCTCACCTGCGGACGTCGATCCGCGCGCGATGGTGGTCGTTTCCCGGGCCATGCGTCGCATCATGTCGCGCTGCGACATGTACGCCCCGTACACCGACCCCGTGCTGGTGACCGGCGAGACGGGAACCGGCAAGGAGCTGATATGCCGGCGCCTGCACGACGCCAGCCCACGCCGTGCGGGGCCCTTCGTGCCGGTCAACTGCGCCGCCATCCCGGCCGACCTCTTCGAGCGGGAGTTCTTCGGGCACGCGCGCGGCGCCTACACCGGCGCCGAGAGCGAGGCGCCGGGCTTCGTGGCGCAGGCCGAGGGTGGCACCCTGTTCCTGGACGAGATCGGCGACCTCCCGCTGCACCTGCAGGCCAAGCTGCTCCGTTTGATCGAGTACCGCGAGTACCGTCGCCTCGGCGATCCGCGTGAGCGCACGGCGGACGTGCGCCTGGTCGCGGCCACCAACACGTGCCTTACCGACCTGGTGGAGGAGGGACGCTTCCGCAAGGACCTCTACTACCGCCTGAGGATGATGACCATCGACGTGCCGCCGTTGCGCGAGCGCCGCGAGGACATCCAGCCCCTGCTCGACCTCTTCCTGACACGCATGACCGGCCGCGCGACCAGCGCCGCCGACATCTTCCTGCCCGCCCGTCTGGAAAGCATCGCGTCGTCCAGGCTCGAGGGCAACGTGCGCGAGCTGATGCAGATCGCCCGCGACGGACTGTTGCAGCACGGTCGGACCGACCGCGCCGCGGCGCCTCCTTCCCGCGGCGATCCCGATGCCGGCGCGCACGGCCGGCGCAACGGCCGACCGAGCAGCGACGAGCTGCACCGGCTGCTGGACTCCTGTGGCGGCAACAAGACCGCCCTGGCTAAGAGCCTGGCGGTTTCCCGCTCGACCCTCTATCGCTGGATGTCCGGCCTGTCCTGAGATTCCATCGTGCACCGCGGTGTCCCATCGTCCCGGCGCCGTGTTGCGCGATGGTACGGTGGGACGGCTTTTGGGACACTTCCGGCCGCGGGGTCCGGGGGCCGATGCCGCTGTTATACCGCCGATATGGAGTAGAATGGGGGATTCACGAGGGCTTCGTGGCACTATGGCCGGGTTCTTGCACTTTGCGGTTCAGACAGGACACTTCCCCCTTTCGTGTTCTGCGAGTGCAGGTAGGCGATCCGGCTGGTGGGGCGGCCGGATCGTCTCGTTGTAGGGTGCCATCAGGTCTTCGGCAACTCCTTGATGTACACGTCCTGCTTCGGATACGGAATCTCCACGCCCGCGGCCACCAGCGACTTGTAGACCCGATCGGTGATCCGGTCGACGACCCTGCCGCGGTAGACCGGCTCCGCCACCCAGGCCATCAGCTCTAACTCCAGCCCCGAATTGCCCAGCCGGCGGAAGCGCACGCGCGGCTGCGGGTCCGGGACCACGTGCGGTACGTCTGCGGCGCATTGCAGCAGCAGCTCGCGCACCCGGTCCACGTCGCTGCCGTAGGCGACCGAGACCGGCACGCGCACGCGCATCTTCTGGTAGGGCCCGCCGGTCTCGTTGATGATCTTGGCGTTGCCGATGATGGCGTTGGGCACGGTCACCTCCACGTCGTCGCGGGTCAGCATGCGCGAGGAGCGCAGGCCGATCTCGGTGACCTGGCCGCGGACCGTGTCGTCGATGACGATGTAGTCGCCGATCTTGAAGGGCGCGTCGGCCAGGATGAAGACGCCGGCGAAGAGGTTGGCGAGGGTGTCCTTGGCCGCGAAGCCCACGGCGATGCCGGCCACGCCGGCCGAGGCCAGCCAGGTCGTCACGTTGATGTGCCAGGCCGCCAGCAGGAAGTAGCAGGCGATCCCGTAGACCAGGACCTTCCAGATCATGACGAACAGGGGGAGGGTCTTGGTCTGGATCGCGCCCCGGCCATCCGCGCGGCGGCTCGCCGATTCCAGCAGCATGCCGCCGATGCCGCCCAGCACCACGGCCCAGACGACGATGCCCAGCGTCTTGAGCACGCCGACGGACACGAGGTGCAGCGGCGATCCGCCGTCCAGCCAGAGCAGCGACCAGGCGATGCCGGCCAGGACGATCGTCAGGATGGCGGGGCCGCGCAGGCGCGCCACGATGACGTCGTCGAGACGGGTGTTGCTGCGCCGGCTCAGCCGCACCAGCAACGGGAACGCCGCCAGCCGGACCACCAGCGCCACGCCCAGCGTGACGGCCAGCCTGAGTGCCGTTGTGACGATGCGTGAATCCAGATCCGCCAGCCAATCCGACATGAGGTTCACTTCTCCGGTTTGAAAGTCCAGCACACGATCAGAGGTAGCCCAGCGCCTGGAGCCTGCGGCGCAACCCCGGCGGGATCTGTATCTCCGAGGGCGCCGCGTCCCGCTCGCCGGGTCGACCGGCCAGGCGCGCCGCCGCCGCGCTCAACGCGGCGGCCGTCTTGCCCTCCAGCGGCAGCGGTTCGAGTTCCCAGGGATCTTGCGCGATGCGGTAGAGGGCGGGCCAGGCCCGCGTATCGATGCCTACCTGGTAGGGCACGGCCCCGCCCAGGGTGTCGATGTCTGCGGACGTGGGACCCGGCACGACGACCGACCACCCGCCGGCGCGCAGCGATACGTAGTTGCGCGACTCGCAGAGTCCCAGCAGCGTCTCGTCCCCGTCGATCTTGACGGTGCGGCGCTCGCGCGCCTCCGCGTCCGCGACGTTCACGGGACGCCCGATCAGCTCGGGCAGCAGCGAGAAGCCGTCGATGTCGCTACCCGGTTCCACCCCCACGGCGTCCAGCACCGTGGGCATGATGTCCAGGAAGCTGACCTCGTCCTCGACGATCTTGCCGGCGAAAGCGGGGAAGACCGTGCGGGGCAGCCGCACGATCAAGGGCACGTCCGTGAGCTGCGGACCCAGCAGGTCGCCGTTGTGACCCCACCGGCCGTGCTCCCAGAACGCCTCGCCGTGGTCGCTGGTGACGATCAGCAGCATGTTGTCGGCGAGCCCCGCAGCGTCGAGCCGGGCGATGAACCCGCCCAGCAGGTCGTCGGTGTAGAGGATGCCGGCGTCGTAGCGGCCCACGACCTCGACGGCGATCTCCGGCGGGGCGCCGGTGAGGTAGTTCTGGACCTCCCTCACGCCGCCCATGAACTTGGTGCGGTGGTAGCCCAGGATCTCGCGCAGGTACTTGATGGGCGGCTGGTACGGCATGTGGATTTCGTAGGTGTGCAGGAACAGGAACGCGTCCTCGTCGGCGTGGTCGGTGAGCCAGTCCTCGCCGCGCTCGAGGATCTCGGCCCACTGGAGGTAATCCTCCTCTGACGACCAGAAGGTGTCGAAACCGCGAGCGTGGCCGTACCTCCTCGCCATGTAGGCGCCGCCGGTGAAGGCGGCGGTCGCGAAACCGGCTTCCCGCAACGGTTCGACCAGGTTCGGGATCTCCGGGGAGACGGCCTGGTTCTCCTTGCGCACGCCGTGCCCCCGCGCATACAGCCCCGTGAACAGCGAGGTGTGCGAGGGCAACGTCCAGTTGTAGGGAGCGGTCGCCCGCGCGAAGCGGACGCTATCTTCGCACAGCGCGTCCAGGCGCGGACTGGTGGGCTGGGGGTATCCATAGCAGCCGAGGTGGTCGGCCCGCAGGCAGTCCAGGGAGACGACCACGACGCGCCTGGGCCCGGGGCCGAACACCGGGCCGAGGTACTCCGGTTCGGGCCGGGGTCTGGCGCATTGCAGGGTGGTCAGCGCGAGCAGGAAGACGATCGTGTATCTGCGCATGTCGTTCTCCGGTGGACGTCGGAAGCGGTAAAAAAAGGGGGGCGCCGAAGCACCCCCCGAATGGTAAACCCTGCCGTTCGATTTGTCATCTGCCTGCAGGCGATCAGAGGTAACCCAGCGCCTTGAGCTGCTGGCGGACCTTGGCCGGGATCTCCGATTCCGGGGGCGCCGCATCCTGTGCGCCGGGTCGACCGGCCAGGCGCGCCGCCGCCTCGCTCAACGCTGAGGCGGTCGCGCCCTCCAGCGGCAGCGGTTCGAGTTCCCCGGGATCGCGCGCGATGTGGTAGAGGGCGGGCCAGCACTCCAGGCTGTTGTCCACCTGAGAGGGCCTGGCCCTATCCAGCGTATCGCCTTCTGCGGATACGGGTCCCTGTACGACGATCGACCACCCGCCGGCGCGCAGCGACACGTAATGGCGCGACTCGCAGAGACCCAGCAGCGTCTCTTCGCCGTCGATCTCCACCGTGCGGCGGTCGCGCGCCTCCGCGTCCGTCGCGTTCACGGGACGCCCGATCAGCTCGGGCAGCAGCGAGAAGCCGTCGATGCAGCTACCTGGCTCCACGCCGGCGGCGTCCAGCACCGTGGGCATGATGTCCAGGAAGCTGACCTCGTCCTCGACGACCTTGCCGGCGAAAGCGGGAAAGACCGTGCGGGGCAGCCGTACGATCAAGGGCACGTCCGTGAGCGGGGCCCCGAGCAACTCGTTGCCGTGACCCCAGATTCCGTGCTCGTAGAACGCCTCGCCGTGGTCGCTGGCGACGATCAACAGCATGTTGTCGGCAAGCCCGGACGCGTCGAGCCGGTCGAGAAATCCGCCCAGCAGGTCGTCGGTGTAGAGGATGCCGGCGTCGTAGCGGCCCACGATCTCGGCGGCGATCTCCGGTGCGGCGTCGTCCCTGTATTTCACATAATCCTGGACGCTGCCCGCGACCTTGGTGTCGCGGTAACCCAGTATCTTCTCCACGTAGTCGTCGGGCGGCGAGAAGGGCATGTGGATCTCGTAGGTGTGCAGGAACAGGAACACATCCTCGTCGGCGTGGTCGGTGAGCCAGTCCTCGCCTCGCTCCAGGATCCCCGCCCACTGGTCGTAGATCTTCGGCGAGGTCCAGTAGGTGTCGAAACCGCGGTCTAGGGCGAACCGGCTCGCCATGTAGAAGCCGCCGGTGAAGGCGGCGGTGGCGAATCCGGCTTCTTGCAGGGACTCGGCCAGGAACGGGGTTCCCTGGGGGACGACCTGGCTTGCCTTGCGTACGCCGTGTCCTCGCGTATACAGCCCCGTGAACAGCGAGGCGTGCGAGGGCAGAGTCCAGTTGTGGGGAGCGGTCGCCCGCGCGAAGCGGACGCTCTCTTCGCACAACGCGTCCAGACGCGGACTGGTGGTCCTGTCGTACCCGTAGCAGCCGAGATGGTCCGCCCGCAGGCAGTCCAGGGAGACGACCACGACGCGCCTGGGCCCGGGGCCGAACACCGGGCCGAGGTACCCCGGTTCGGGCCGGGGTCTGGCGCATTGCAGGGTGGTCAGCGCGAGCAGGAAGACGATCGTGTATCTGCGCATGTCGTTCTCCGGTGGACGTCGGAAGCGGTAAAAAAAGGGGGGCGCCGAAGCACCCCCCGAATGGTAAGCCCTGCCGTTCGATTTGTCATCTGCCAGCCGCTCGCTAGCGGTCCCGCGGGTAACGCGGCGCGTCGGGCAGCTTCTCGCGCTGCTTCAGCTCCTGCAGGATCACGTCCACGGCTTTTTCCAGCTGCGGATCGCGCCCCTGGATCACTAGGTGGGGCAGGTTGTCCACCTCGATGTCCGGGTCCACGCCGTGGTTTTCCACGTCCCATTCGCCATCGAGGTCGTAGAGGCCGAACTCGGGAAAGGTCACGTGTCCGCCGCCCATCAGGCCGACGTAGGTGGCATATCCCACCAGTCCGCCCCAGGTGCGCATGCCGACCACCTTGCCGATCTCCCAGCGCTTGAAGTAGTAGGGCAGGGCGTCGCCGCCGGAGCCCGCGTGGGCGTTGCTGACCATGACCATCGGGCCGTTGAAGGCCGTGTCGGGCGTGCGCCAGTTCTGGCCGTGCCGGGGCTTCCACATGTTGAGGAACTTCTGGTTCAGGACGTTGAGGAAGAAGTCGGGGATGAAACCGCCCCCGTTGTAACGCTCGTCGATGACCAGGCCCTCCATGCGGGTCTGCGGGTAATAGGCCTGGGCGAAGGCCTGCGCGCCGTCGAAAGCCGTGTCGGGCAGGTGCAGGTAGCCGACCCGGTTGTCGGTCATCTCGGCGACGAGGCGGCGATTGCGTTCCACCCACCTCACGTAGCGCAGGGGAACGTCCGCATCGATGGGCCGGACGACGACCTCGCGTGTCTCGCCGTCGGGCGCCGCGGCCACGGTCAGGGCGACCTGTTTGTCGACCTTGCCCTCGAACAGGGCGTAGGGGTTCCCGGGCGGGGCCAGGTCCACGCCGTCGACCGCCAGCAGGTAGTCGCCCTCGTCGATGTCGAGACCGGGGCCGAAGAGCGGTGTGCGCTGGTTCTTGTTCCAGTCCCGCTCGGTGAGGATGCCGGTCAGCCGGTAGCGCCCGGCGGCGGCATCGAGCTCGAAGTCGCAGCCGAGCAGGCCGACCCCCACCCGCTCGGGCGTCGGACGGTCTCCGCCGGGGCGCACGTACGCGTGCCCGGCGCCCAGTTCGGCGATCAGCTCCCCGAGCACGTAGTCCAGGTCGCGCCGGTCGGTGATGTAGGGGACCAGCTGGCCGTAGCGGTCGCGCATGGCCTGCCAGTCGACGCCGTGCAGGCCCGGATCGTAGAAGAAGTCACCCTCGAGGCGCCAGGCGTCGACGAAGTTCTGCCGCCACTCGGCGCGCGGTTCGACTCTGGCGCGCATCTCCGCGATCCGCAGCGGCTTGTCCGAGGGCTTCTGATCCGCGGCGGCGTCGACGAGGCCGTAGGAATCTTTGCTGGCGTAGAGGATCTTCTGGCCGTCGGCGGACAGATCGAAACCGTCGGCGTTGTCCAGCACCGTCTTGGCCTCGCGCTCCTCCATGTCGAAGAGCATGATGGCGGAATCTTCGGCCCCGGCGCGGCGGGACATGTAGTACAGCTTGTCGGCGGCGCATTCCAGTCCCCAGTAGCGTCCGGGCTCCACGTCCAGGGCGACCAGGCGGGCGCCGAGGCCCTCCAGGTCGATCACGGTGGCCTTGTCCTGCGAGTCGTCCTCGCCTTCCTCCTCGTCCTCGTCATCGCCCTCCTCGGCGTCCTCCTTCTCTTCATCATCCTTCTCTTCATCATCCTGGTCGACGGAGACCTCGTCGCTCTCGAAGGGGAAGGGGCGCTCGGCGTCGGCCTGCAGCGTCACCAGGTAGAGGCCCTGGGTGTCCGTCCAGAAGGGCGTGCGGTCGAAACCGGCGAAGCGGGGATTGAAGATGCGCTGCGAGGTGAAGAACAGGTACTTGCCCTCGCGGTCGAAGGCCGGCGCGTCCTCGTCCGTGAAGGAGCTGGTCACGCGCGTGGTCTCGCCCTTTTCCGTGTCGTGCAGGAAGATCGAACGGAAACCGTTGGCCTCCTGCTCGGCGTAGGCCACCCAGCGGCTGTCGGGGCTCCAGGACGCGTCGAAGGTGCGTCGCGCGTTGCCCTGGCTGATGTGGTGCTGCTCGCCGCCCTCGGCATCGACCCAGCGCAGGTTCATCTCGGCGTCGTAGGTGAGGATCTTCTCGCTGTCGGGCGACCACAGCAGGCCGAAGTAGTAGGTCTCGTTGCCCTTGGTGAGCCGCTTCTCCTCGCCGGTGCCGTCGCCGGGCCTGACGTGGAGCTCGTATTCGCCGCCGCGGTCGCTGTAGTAGGCGACGAGCTTGCCGTCCGGCGACCAGGCCGGCCGGATCTCGTTGATCCCGGGCGTGGACGTGAGGTTGCGCACCTCGCCCTTCTCCGCCGGCACGGTGAAGATGTCGCCGTGCGCCGAGAAGACGACGCGCTTGGCGTCGGGCCCCGGTGCCGAGTCCGTGATGTGGTCGGAGACGCTCGCCCAGTGGGGCCGCGTGAGGAAGCGGTCGTCGTTGAGCTCGACCTTGACGCGACGGGATTTCTCGGTGGCCAGATCCAGCACCCACAGCCAGCCGCCGTTCTCGTAGACGATGCTGTCGGGCCCCAGGCTCGGGTTCTTGACGTCGTACTCCTTGTGCCTGGTGACCTGACGGAACGCGCCGGTGGGCACGTCGTAGGCCCAGATCTGCAGCTTGTCGGTCCGGTCGCTGGTGAAGTAGATGGTGTCGCCGTGCCACATGGGGAAGTTCTCGGTGCCGGGCCAGTCGGTGACCTGCAGCGTGTTGTCGGCCGCGAAGTCGTAGATCCAGATGTTCTGGGCCATGCCGCCCTTGTAGCGCTTCCAGGTACGCTGCTCGCGCGTGATGCGGTTGTAGGCCAGCCGCTTGCCGTCGGGCGACCAGCTGGACAGGCCGCCCGACGGCAGGATCATCTCGGTGGGCAGGCCGCCCTCGAGCGGCACCGTCCACAGCTGCTGCTCGCGCATGTGGAACGAGGAGCGCGAGGTCTGGAAGCGGACGGACTTCCCGTCGGGCTCCCAGTCGATCACGCGGTCATGGAGCGGGTGCCAGGTGAGGCGCCGAGGTTCGCCGCCCCCGGCGGGCACCACGTAGACATCGTTGTTGCCGTCGTAGTCGCCGGAGAAGGCGATCCACCGGCCGTCGGGCGAGAACTTGGGCTGCGACTCGAAACCGACGTGACTGGTGAGGCGCCGCGCGTTTCCGCCCGCCGCCGGCACGGTCCACAGGTCTCCGCCCTGGACGAAGACGACGGTGTCGCCGTGGATGTCGGGATTGCGCAGCAGGCGCATGTCGGTGGGATCGAAGTCGGAGGCTGCGGCCGATCCGGCGATGAGTAGGACCGTCATCAGCAATAGCCAGTTGCGAAGAACCATGACGTCTCCTCGGATGTGCGGTTGATGTGTAACGTGCCGGAAATACACGACGTACAGCGAAGCGGATTGTTTCATCCTCGCCCGGCGTCCGGAACGGCCTTCTTCACCGCTTGAAGAGCCTGTCCCAGAACCCGCCCTTCTCGACGTCTTCCGACACCATGAGATCGACGGCGCCGAGGTCGTGCCCGTCCAGCTCGGCGACGGCGCGTCCCACGACCTCGCCCGCGGGCAGCGGCGCCTCGATCCTGTCGGGCAGCTCGTAGCGGAACACGACCTCGTCGCTACGGTCCCTGGGCACGCCCACGACGAGCGGCTCCGCGAAGGCCAGGGGCGCACGCTGCCACCTGCCGCCCTTGACGGCGACGGTCTCGGCGCACACGCCGCCGGCCGCGGCCACCAGCGTGAGCTTGGTGTAGGTGTCGAAGCCGCGGGCCAACAGGCGCGTGGTCTCCAGGCCGCGGTTCTCGTCGGTGGAGGCGCCCATCACGACCGAGATCAGCCTCACGCCCTTCTGGGTGGCGGCGGCGGTCAGGCAGTAGCCGGCCTGGCTGTGGAAACCGGTCTTGATGCCCTCGAGGCCGCGGAAATTGCCTACCAGCGGATTGGGGTTGGTCAGGATGAATCGGCCGTCGCGGAAGGGCACCTGGTCGCTGACCGCCCAGGCCAGCGCCTCGGGATGCGTGCTGAGTTCGCGGCCGAGCAGCGCCATGTCGTAGGCCGAGGAGAGGTCCGCCTCCTGGCGCCATCCCGGAGGCAGGCCGTGCACGAAGTGGAATCTCGTATCGTGCATGCCCAGGGCCCGTGCGCGGCTGTTCATCAGATCGACGAACGCCTCCACGCTGCCGGCCACGTGCTCCGCCAGGGCGACCGCGGCGTCGTTGGCGGAGTGGATTGACAGCGCCAACAGCAGCTCGTGGACGGTGAATGACTCGCCCTGCTTGAGGTAGACCTGCGAGCCGCCCATCTTGCTGGCCTTGGCCGAGACGAGCACCTGATCGTCGCTGCCGATTTCACCCTCGGCCTCCAGCTCGAGCACGATCAGCTCGGTCATCATCTTCACCATCGACGCCGGCGGCAGCGGCTCGTGCTCGTTCTCGGCGAAGAGCACTTCGCCGGTGCGCGCGTCCATCAGCACGGCGGCCGCGTAGTCGCCCGTGACGGCTTCCGCGCCGGCGGCCGCCGGCGCGAGCAGGCCCGCGAGAACGAGGAACAGGATCGGCGCGAACATCGGCATGGTGCCGAACGTAAAGTCAGGGGCATCCGTGCGGAACATGAGGCATCCTTTGCGTTGCGGGATGGCGCGTCGGGCGGAAGCGGGCCGGTCAGCGGAACTTATCGCCGCCCCCGCCCGGCTGTCAAGGCGACCCTGCCGTCTGCGCGCGCCGGACGTCGGAGTTTCCTGCTTGTTCCGCGGCGCATGGCGAGTTTCAATGGCCGGGGAGACCGAGACATGCGACTTGCGATACTGCTGGCCGGACTGATCGCCGCCGCGGCGCTCCCGCTCGCCGCGGGCTGCGGCGGCCGGGCCGTTCCTCATGCCAGGTATACCGACGTCTGGGTCAGCGAATCGCCAGACGATTCGCTCGGCCTCGCCGCTTTCCTGAAGCTGCCGCCCACAGTGGCCGCGTCCCGCCGTGTGCGGGCCGGGCATTTCCTGGTCAGGGCCTCCCGCGCCCCCGACACGATCCGACGCCTCCGCTGCCTGTCCACCGCGGCCGGTCTGGCGCCGGACGATCCCGCCACCTGGATGGACCTGTCCGAGGAGACCTCGCGCCTCGGCAACAAGCTGCTGGCCCTGGATCAGCTGGACGCGGCCGAGGCCGCCATCATGTTGCTCGACGCGGAGGACCGGCGCGCCCTGCGCCTGCGTACGGCGGTGGCGCGGGCCTGGATCTCCCGCGACCGCGCCAAGTGGGTCGACGCCCACGCTTGGGCCGACAGCGCCGCACGCTATTCTCCCGCGGAGCGCGAGATCGTGATGCTGCTGGGGTTGACACGCGCCAGCCACGGCGATCTGCGCGGCGCTTTCAACATCTCCCGCGATATCGAACGCAAACACTTCTTCCACTTCGAGTGGCGCTGGATGCGTGGCATGGCGGAACTGGCCCGCGGCAACGCCGGCAACGCCTACCACTGGCTGCACGACGCGCGACCCGACGGCGACTACGCCGCCCGCTTCTACCGCGACCTGGCCATGGTCTGCGAGCGGATAGGCAAAATAGTCGAAGCCAGGCGCTTCCACGGCTACGGCTTCACGGCCCTGGGCCTGGAACCGGACGTCTGTCCGGAGCCGCGGGACGTGACGATCGGCTACGAGGTGGGCAAGGCATTGCGGGTGCCCGTCTGGACGAGCCTCGGCCGCTACTACGCGGCGGGCTCGCTCTACGGTGCCACTGTAGCCGCCGTCGACAGCTTCTACGCCGCCGCCGACGCGGCCGGCCGACATCTCTGGGCCGACCAGGCAGAGGACCTGTTGAGCATCTGCATCCGGCAGGATCTCGAGGAAGGGTATTGCCGCCGGCAGCGGGGACGGATCTTCGCCGCGATGGGTCTGGCGGAGCTGGCCCTGGAGGATATGCGCCGCGTGGTGGCCGCGCTCGAGGGCGAGGGGTGGATCGATCCGTCCGACCTCGCACTGTACGGGCATCTACTCAATACCCAGGGCGCCTATCAACAGGCGCTGCCCTACCTGCGCAAGGCCGTCGACGCTCAGCCCGACCTGGCGCAGGGCTGGAGCGCCCTGGGCTACGCCCTGTTGATGACGGCGCAGGGCGCGGCCGGGGAGCGGGCTCTCGACCGCGCGCTCGTCCTGGACCCGGATCTGCCCGAAGCCTGGTACAACCGCGGCCTCGCACACTTCCACGCCCACCGCTGGGGTGCGGCGGCGAGCGACTTCGAGCGCGCGCTGGACCTGGCGCCCGGCAATCGGGACGAGATCCTGCCGCTGCTGCAGCAGTCGCGGGGACGGGCGCGGCGGGCGGAGCGGGACGAAGGCTGGGAATGAAGCGAATGACAGTGACGAGAGATCGAGGTGGATATTTATAAGCACGCAATCGCGGCATGTCTGCTCATGGTCCACGCACCGTTGTTCACCTGCTTGGCCGATGATACGGCGCTGGTCGGCCCTGACGGTATGCATGGGCTTCCCCGAAGAGTCCTGGGGCACGAGCCGCGATGCGCCCTTTCTCACCTTCTGCTCGTACGTGGACGGTGTGGAGACCGTCGCCGTGAGGGAGCCGGGCGAACAGGTGGGTCCGGCGCCAGCTGGGCCGGCACTATCGGCGTCGCCGAGATCGTGGTCACCCTGGCGGGGGCGGAGGGTGTCGTCGAACAGACCTGTCCGCAGCCAGAGCCTCTGGAGGCGACAGGCGACGCTTATCGATGGCTCTTCAGGAATTTCACGCCCGGCCACGCGCGCAGTCCCCACGGAATCAGCATCTCATGGCTGCCCGAGGATAGATCGTCCGGGTCCACGCTCGCGATGACTCTGATCCGATCCGGGACGATAACCCGGACCGTCATCGGTCCGGGTTATCTCGTCAACGAGCGGTCCCCGGCTCAGCCCAGCGTCTTGAACACCTTCTCGATCCTCTTCATGGCCCAGTTGACGTCCTTGCGCTGCAGTGTCAACGGCGGGGCGATGCGGATCACGTTCTCGTGTGTCTCCTTGCAGAGCAGGCCCTCGGCCATGAGCGCCTCGCAGTAGGGGCGGGCCGGACGGTCCAGCACCAGCCCGATCCACAGGCCCACACCGCGCACCTTCTCGATGCTCTTGGCGTCGACGCCGCGCAGCTTCTCCATGAAGTACGCGCCCTGCTTCAGCGAGTTCTGCACCAGCCTGTCCTCGATCAGTACCTTCAGCGCCTCGCGGGCGACGGCACAGCCCAGGGGGTTGCCGCCGAAGGTCGAGCCGTGGTCGCCGGGCTTGAAGACGCCCATGAGCTCGTCGTCGGCCAGGAACGCGCTCACGGGGTAGAAGCCGCCGCTGAGCGCCTTGCCGATGATCACGCCGTCGGGGCGCACGCCCTCCCACTCGTAGGCGAACAGCTTGCCGGTGCGGCCCAGGCCGCTCTGGATCTCGTCGACGAGCAGCAGGACGTTGCGCTCCCTGCAGAGGGCCGCGGCCTTCCGGAGGAAGCCCCGCGGGGGCATGATGATGCCGGCTTCGCCCTGGATGGGCTCGACCAGGAAGGCGACGGTGTCGGGCGTGATGGCCTTCGCGAGGGCCTTGACGTCGCCGAAGGGGATGACCGTGAAGCCCGGTGTGAAGGGACCGAAGCCGTCCTTGTACTGGGCCTCGGTGCTGAAACCCACGATGGTCGTGGTGCGCCCGTGGAAGTTGCCGGCGCAGACGATGATCTCGGCCTTGTCCTTCCTGACGCCCTTGATCCGGTAACCCCACTTGCGCGCGGCCTTGATGGCCGTCTCGACCGCTTCGGCCCCGGTGTTCATGGGCAGCGCGCGGCTGTAGCCGGTCAGCTCGGTGAGCTCCCGGTAGAACAACGGCAGCTGATCGTTGCGGAAGGCCCGGCTGGTCAGGGTGCACCGGGCGGCTTGGCGTCGGAACGCGTTCAGCAGGCGGGGATGGCAATGCCCCTGATTCACGGCGCTGTAGGCGGCCAGGCAGTCCAGGTAGCGCTTGCCCTCGACGTCCTCCACCCAGATTCCTTCGGCCTTCCTGATGACGATGTCCAGGGGGCGGTAGTTGTGGGCCCCGTACCTGTCCTCCATCTCGATGAACTTCCGCGTCTTCATGTCGACCTCCGGAACGGTGAAAGTGTCGTTCAGCTCGCGAGAGCTCTTTCTATGGGAAGCGGCCGATTCCGCGATACCGCAAAGATAGGCCGCCTATTCGGCCATGAGAAAAAAAATGCGGGGGACGACGATTATTATACTTGAATAAACAAAGTACTTGGTTTATTAAAGTCATGGCGTCCGGGGATACCCAGGGAAGGGAGCCGCGGGCTGACCAGGTTTCATCGTTCCTTGAAGGTCTGTTCCGAGGGAGAATGCCGGGTCCGGATGGAGCACCGGTGAAGGCCGCGGACCCCGCCTAGCGGGACGGGGAAGGATCCCCGACCGGCTCCTCTCGGAGGCCCGCGCTGATCGGAGATCGGCGCGGCCTCCCAGCCGGGATCGTTCAGCCAGCAGGAGTCCTGCCGGCCACGCGCGATCCGACACCGGCTGCAGGACGGGCCATCCATGGGGGGCGGCGGCCGTTCCCGCCACCCCCCGCACGCTCACCAGGCCCGCAGCGTCGGGTCGCGGAGGCAAGGAGGCCTCGCCGCGTGAGCCAGTCCCCACCATCCACGGCTGCGGCCGGGGGTGGCGCGCCCCTGTCGCCTTTGATCCACGGCCGGGCGCGTCTGCTCATCCTGTCCCACCTGATCCGGGTCGGCCCGACCCCGTTCACCGAGTTGCGCGTACTGCTGAGCATGACCGACGGCACCTTGTCGGTCCATCTCGCCAAGCTCGCAGAGGGGGGGGTGGTGGAGATCGCCAAGGAGTTCGTGGGCAAGCGGCCGCGGACCCAGCTCAAGGTCACCCGCCGCGGACGCGCCATGTTCAACCGCTACGTGCAGGAATTGCGGGACATCGTCCCCGGCCTGGCGGATTGATCATCCGCCCGCCGGCAGCTTCACGTCCAGCGCGCAGGGCAGGTAGAACCGTTCTGTGTACTCGTCCACCATGCGGACCGTGCTGAACTGGGGGATCACCGCCTCGACGGCTTCGATCATGCGCTGCACCCATGCCTGGGGCAGGCCGCCTGCGGCGCGCGCGTAGAACAGGGGCACGATCTGCTCTTCGAGCAGGGTGTACAGCGACTCGGCGTCGTCGTCGTCCTGCCGCTCGGGATCGTCGTAGTTCTTGCCGTTGCCGATGGCCCAGCCGTTGTTTTCCTCGTAGCCCTCGCACCACCAGCCGTCGAGGACGGACAGGTTGAGTGCGCCGTTGGCGGCGGCCTTCATGCCCGAGGTGCCGCTGGCCTCCAGGGGGCGTCGCGGCGTGTTCAACCAGATATCGCAGCCCTGTACCAGATGGCGGGCCAGGTCGATGTCGTAGCCCTCCACCAGCACCAGTCGGCCGTGGAATTCGGGCCGGCGGGACATGCTCCACACCTTCTGCATCAGTTCCTTGCCGGGCTCGTTGCGGGGATGCGCCTTGCCGGCGATGATGATCTGCACGGGGCGCCCGGGAGCGCCGAGGATGCGGGCCAGGCGCGCGGGGTCGCGTAGCATCAGGGTGGCGCGCTTGTAGGGCGCGAAACGCCGCGCGAAGCCGATGGTCAGGGCGCGGGGGTCCAGCGACCGGGAGACGGTCTCCATGTACTCCGGCGGCGCGTGTTCGCGCCGTCCCTGCCAGATCAGGCGCTCGCGGACCATCTGAACCAGGTGCCCGCGCCGCCGCTCGTGCTCGGCCCAGAAGACGTCATGGGGCAGCGTCGGCGGGTCGTCGGCGAGATGCCGCCGGTACAGCGGATCCATCTCGTCGGCGATCCAGGTCGGCATGTGCACGCCGTTGGTGACGTGCTTGATGGGCACGTTGTTCAGGTCGCTGCCGGGCCAGAGGAAATGCCACATCTCGCGCGCGACGGCGCCGTGCAGCTCGCTCACGCCGTTCGCGAAGCGGGACAGCCGCAGCGCCAGCACGGTCATGCCGAACTTCTCCCGGCCGTCCGCGGGATCCATGAGCCCCAGGTTTACCAGCGCATCGACGTCGATCCCCATCTCCTCCGCATGGGGGCGCAGGTATTCGCGCACGTGGTCGCGGTCGAAGGCATCGTTGCCGGCGGGCACGGGTGTGTGGGTGGTGAAGATGTTGCGGGCGCGCGCGGCCGTGCAGGCGTTCGCCAGGTCGAGCCCCTGGCCGGTCATCAGACGCCTGATCTGCTCGATGGTAAGGAAGGCGGAATGTCCCTCGTTGAGGTGGCAGACGTCGGGTTCGATGCCGACCGCCGTCAGGGCGCGCAGGCCGCCCACGCCGAGCAGGATCTCCTGGCGGACCCGCGTGTCCTCGTCGCCGCCGTAGAGGTGGTTGGATATGGCGCGGTCTTCCTCGTCGTTGCCGTTGACGTCCGTGTCGAGGAGGTAGAGGGGAATCCTGCCGACGTCGATCTTCCAGATCTGCGCCCGCACCGTGCGGCCCGGATACGGCAGCGACACCACGAGTGGCTCGCCGTCGTCACCGCATTGCAACGCCATGGGCATCAGCGAGAAGTTGTTGGGGCGGTAGTCCTCGTGCTGGCGTCCGTCGAGATCGATCTGCTGGTGGAAGTAACCGAAGCGGTAGGCCAGTCCCACGCCGACCAGCGGCAGGCCGAGGTCGCTGGCCGCCTTGAGGTGGTCGCCGGACAGGATCCCCAGGCCGCCGGAATAGAGGGAGAGGCTCTCGTGTATGCCGAACTCGGCGGAGAAGTAGGCCACGCGGCGGCCTTCGAAATCGTGAACGCTCGCGTCCGCTCCTGTATCCATGTAAGCGCGGAAGCGCGCGTGGATCTTGCGGAGGGCTTCGCAGAATTTCTCGTTGGCGGCCAGGGCGCAGAGCCTGTGCTCGTTGACGGCCGCGAGCAGGGCCAGCGGATTGTGGTACACCTCGTCCCAGCGGGCGGGATCGACGTCGCGGAAGATGTACCCGGCCTGCGCGTCCCAGATCCACCAGAGATTGCGGGCCAAATCCAGCAGGGGACGCAGGGATCTCGGTAGGGCGAGCTCGGTGCCGAAGCGATCGGTGGCTGACATCGTGACTCCTGGTCTGTGCTCTTCCGGCGACTTGCCGGGAGGGTGGAAGATAATAACGACCCGACCGGATGCGCCAGTAGAGGTCTGAATCGGCTGAGTTTCAGAAGAGTTGAGCGGCTTCGAGATGATGCGTGCCCCCGAGCGTGTGGCCCTCGAGGCGAAGCAGCTGGGCCTTGACCGACAGCCCCCCGGCGAATCCCACCAGGGTTCGCTTGGTGCCGATGAGGCGGTGGCAGGGCACCAGGATGGGCACAGGATTGTGCCCGGCAGCCTGGCCGACGGCGCGCATGGCGGCCGGGCGCTTGATGGCCTGGGCGATCTCCTTGTACGTCTTCAACTTGCCGTAGGGAATCGTCCTCAGGCGCTGCCAGACGTTCAGTTGGAAGGGGGTGCCGCGCAGGTCAAGCGGCACGTCGAAGGTCTCGCGCTGGCCGATGAAGTACTCGGCGAGCTGCGAGCGCAGGTCCTCGAAGGCCGACGGATCCTCGATCAGATCGCCGGCGCACGCGTCGTCCCCGCGCGCGATGCTTTTCGCGAACGCGTTGGCGTGTGTATGATACTTGTACCCGCGCGGCAGGAATTCCAGCCGCATGAGCCCCTGGTCTCCCGCGATGGCGAGCAGGGGGTTGAGGACGGTCCGCAAGAGCGTGTAACGCAGCATCCGTTGACCTTCCCGCGTGACGGTCGGACAGGAAACGACCCGCGGATGATAGCAGAACGCCGATCCCATGAAAAGGGTCCTGACGTTGAAACTCCTGAGTTGGCACGAGCTTGACCATCATCCCGCCGTCCTGTCCGGAAACATCCTCGACATCCGGGACCGGGCGTCCTTCGCACAGGGGCACCTGCGCGGCGCGGCGTCGTTGCCCGTTCCCCCCACAGCGGAGGGCCCCGCGGCGCTCTCCGGCGCCCTGCCGGCCGTTCTTCTGCCGCCCCGGCACGAACCGCTGCTGGTCTACGGCGAGATCCCGGCGCTCGTCACGAGCGTCGTCACGTTCCTGCAGCGGCGCGGGCGCAGGCACGTCTACGGCGCCGTGCTGTCCGCCGCCGATGCGCCGGCGCGGGAATGGGTGGCCGGCGGTCGCGAAGGCGCCCTCTGGCGGCCCCCGGCCTTCCTCGCGCAGAACTTCCCCCTCCTGCCGCCCGGCGACGCCGGTCCGGTCGTGGACCTCGGCTGCGGCGGCGGCCGCGCCGCCGTGTGGCTGGCCCAGCGCAACTACGACGTGACGGCGGTGGACCACCTGGACGACGCGCTGGCCGTCGCCCGCCGGCTGGCCGATCTGCACGGCGTCGAGCTCGGGCTGCTGTGCCGCGACCTGTCGGAGCCGGCGCAGGTGCCGGTCGGGCCCTGGGCCCTGGCGATGTCCTTCCGCTTCCTCCTGCGCGGCCTGCTGCGGCGCTTGCCGGACCTGCTGCTGCCGGACGGGGTGGCGGTGGTGCGCACCTTCCGCTGGGTCGACGGCGATGCGCGTCTGCCGCGCCGGAAATACTGCCTCGACGACGGCGA
>JAHIYU010000127.1 GCA_018814885.1 bacterium
CACCAGGGCGGCGCGTACGGCGCTCCGCTCGCCCCGGTCGAAGGCGCGGTCGCTGCCGCGGGCCTGCCCGCCGCGCCAGGCATGGTACTGGGCCAGCGCGGACATGCCGCTGCCGCCCACACCCGCGAAGAAACAGCTGGGCGCAGATCCGGACGATGTCCGGTCCCTACACGACGACAACGGGGTCCCCCTCCTCGACCCGCTCGAACAGGCTGATCACATCCGTGTTGCTCATGCGGATGCAGCCGTGGGAGACCGGCTCGCCGATACGGTCCTCGTGGTTGGTGCCGTGGATGTAGATGAAGCGCGAAAGGGAATCGCAGCCATCGCCGCGGTTGAGGCCGTCCTCGCAGCCGTCGAGGGTGAGGATGCGCGTGAGCACCAGGTCCTCCTCCGCGGCCGGATCGCCTGGCCGCCAGCGGCCCACGGGCTCGCGGCTCTTGAACCAGGTGCCCAGTTCCATGCCCTCGCCGATCTTGCGGGCGATGCGGTGCACGCCCGGCGGCGTACCGAAGGACCCTTCGCTGCCGTCGAGACCGGCCACCGCTGTCGAGATGCCGTAGCTGCGCACCGGCGCGCCGTCCTCGATGCAGATCAGGCGCTGTTCGGGTACGCTGATCAGCAGCCAGCGCGGCGGCAGGCCGCCCAGGATCCGGCGCAGGCGATCGCGCCCCGCGACCAGGGTTTCGGTATCATACGTCGAGTCGTGGCGCCGCTCCATGGCGTTGGTCCTCTCCTGTCCAGCCCACGCACACCGTACCACCCAACCGTGCGATGGGCAACGACGGCGAGCTTGCCCGATGTCGTGCCTTCGGGGTTGCATCCTCTCATGCCGATACGGGCAAAGCTCCGTCATCCGCAGGGAGTGGACACGACTCCGAAGCCACATCCATTTGATAACGCGCCCGTCTCTGACCACTATTGGCGGGGATACGACCCGGAGGGACAGACCATGCAGGACCGGACCGACACGCCAGCCACCGAACCGCCGATCTTCGACATCGAACGCGCCCTGGAGGACCAGATCCTGGCCGTGATGAAGAACCGGCCGACGGTAGTGCTGACCGAGCCCACCGATCCGCGCATCGTCGAGGCGGCCTGCCACCTGGCCCGCTTCGCGCGGCTGGTGTTCCTGGCGCCCGAATCAGACGTGCGCGGCGTCGTGGCGAACGACCTCGCCCATCTCGATCCCACCCGCGTGGAATTCACGATGCAGTCGTCCACCTTCGTGGATCCGGCCGCCGACGACGACCTGCTGGACGAGTTCGCCCGGGAGTGCATGTGCCTGCCCGAGGAGCTCCGGCGCGAGTCGACGCTGGAGGAAGCCCGCGAGGCCAACAAGAAGCCCTCGCGGTTCGGCATCATGGCGGTGCGGTGCGGCCACGCGGACATGGTCGCCGGCGGCATGACCCACCGGCCGCGCGACTACTTCCGCCCCATGCTGCGTCTGCTCCAGGTCAACCGGGTGATGTGCGAGGCCGGCGTCTTCGTGCTGCCGCCGGAGCACCCCACCGACATCTTTCCCCACAACATCGTGATCTTCGGCGACGTGGGCGTGAACGCGACCATGACCCCCGAGACCCTGGCGCGCATCGCCGTCGGCACCTGCGCGGTGGCGCGCGACATCATTCCCGAGGACGTGCTGCCGATCATCAACGGCGCCATCGTGTCCTATTCGCACAAGGGATCCGACGAGGGCGAGTCGCCGGAACTGGTGCGCCGGGCAGCCGCCCTGGTGCCGGATATCCTCGCCGAGCGCGTCAAGATGGGCGAGCGCTACGCATCGATCAACATCGAGGGCGAGGTGAAGATCTCGACCGCGCTGTCGCGCAGGTCGGCCATGTACTACACGGGCGGCGACGCGGAATCGCTCAGCGGCCGCACCAACGTGATCATCGCGCCGAACCTGGACCTGGGCAACCTGCTCTTCCACCTGTACTCGGCGCGCTATCCGGAGGCCAAGAAGTTCACGGCGATGTTCGGCATCCGTTTCAAGGGCGTCGATCTGCCCATGGACTGCACCGCCAAGGACGCCGAGCTGGCGATCCAGGCCAGCATCCTGCGCCTGCAGAAGTTCGGACACTGGGACCGCACGCCCAGGGACACCTTCTTCCCGCGCCGGCGCATCCTGGCCGTCAATCCCGGCTCGACAAGCACCAGGATCAGCGTCTACGAAGGCGACCTGGAGAGCTTCACCACCGAGCTGCAGCATTCCGCCGCCGAGATGGAGCCCTACGAGAGCCTGCCGATCACCGCCCAGCACATGTTCCGCAAGGACGTCATCCTGAAAGAACTAGAGGCCCACGGCCTGACGCTGGACGACCTGGACGCCGTGGCCGCGCGCGGCGGGCTGGTGAGGCCCATCCCCCACGGCACCTACCACGTGAACGAGCTCATGCTGAGCGACCTGCGCGACGCCATCGGCGGCGAGCACGCCTCCAACCTGGGCGCCCTGATCGCCGACGAGCTCGCGCGCGGGCGCGAGCTGCCGGCCTACATCGTCGACCCGGTGGTGGTGGACGAGGTGTGGGAGCGGGCCAAGATCACCGGCCTGAAGGAGATCAGGCGGCTGGTGATAAGCCACGCGCTGAACCAGATCGCCACGGCCCAGCGCTACGCCCAGGAGCACGAGACATTCTACGAGAGCATCAACGTGATCGTCTGCCACATGGGCGGGGGCATCACCGCCGGCGCGCACCGCCGGGGCCGCTACCTCGACGTCAACAACGGCCTGAACGGCGAGGGGCCCTTCACGCCACAGCGTTCCGGCTCCCTCCCCACGGGGCAGCTCATCGACCTCTGCTACTCGGGCAAGTACACCCACGGGGATCTCAAGCAACTCAACAAGGGGCGCGGGGGCCTGATCGATCTGCTCGGCACCGCCGACCTGCGCGAGGTGCAGCGGCGCATCGACGGGGGCGACGGCTGGGCCCGGGAGGTCTTCGAGGCCATGGCCTACCAGATCGCCAAGGAGATCGCCGGCCTGCTGCCCGCCTTCCAGGGAGAGCCGCTGGACCGGGTCCTGCTCACCGGCGGGATGGCCCGCAGCGAGCCCCTGGTCGCGGCCATCGAGTCCTACCTGCCGCCATCCTGCTGCGGCGTCTCGGTCTACCCGGGCGAGAACGAGATGTACGCCCTGGTGATGGGCGTGCTGCGGGTTCTGAACGGCAAGGAAGGCGCGCGCACCTACGCGCCGGAGATCAAGGGATGAACACCATCAGGTCGCTCGACGAGTTGATCGTCTCCCTGCGCGACGAGCCCGGCCGGCGCGTGGTCGTGGCCGCGGGCCACGATCCCAACACCATCCGGGCGGCGGCGCGGGCCGCCGGCGAGCACATCGCCGAGATCACGCTCGTGGGCAACGGCGCGCGCATCGACGAGCTCTGCGGCGAGCTGGACCTCGACCGTTCCGTTTTCGAGGTGATCGACGAGCCGGAGATCGGCGCCGCCGGCGCGCGCGCCCGCGACATGGTCCGCGATGGCCGGGCCGACGTCCTGATGAAGGGCCTGATCGGCACAGGCGACTACATGCGCTTGATCCTGGACAAGGAGCGCGGGCTGCTGCCCGGGGGCGCCGTGCTGACCCACCTGACGGTGATGGAACTGCCGGCCCACGTGGCGCGCCACGGCAAGCTGCTCTTCGTCAGCGACGTGGCCATCATCCCGCTGCCCGACAAACAGACCAAGAAGAAGATCCTGCGCTACTGCGTGGACGCCGCCCACAGCTTCGGCATCGAGCGGCCGCGTGCGGCCCTGCTCGCCGCGAGCGAGAAGGTCAGCCTCAAGATGCCCGCCACGGGCGAGGCCGCCGAGATCACCGCGGAAGCCGCGGAGGAGTTCCCCGACGCCATCGTGCACGGCCCCCTCGCCCTGGACGTGGCCATCTCCCCGGAGGCCTGCACGATCAAGGGACTCGACTCCCCCGTCGGCGGCGCCGCCGACATCCTGGTCTTCCCGAACATCGAGAGCGGCAACGTCTTCTACAAGGCGGGCACCCTGCTCGCGGGCGGGCGGCTGGCCGCCGTCGTGGTCGGTACGACCGCACCCTGCGTCCTGACGTCCCGGGCCGACAGCGAGGAGTCCAAGTTCCTCTCGATCGCCTTCGGCTGCCGGCTGGCGGGCTGAACGCCCCGGTTCGGCCCTTCCGCGGGACCGCGGACATGATCCGCGGCCTTGTTTTCGTCCTCTGCGGACGCTAAACCCCCTCCCCTGCCTGCCGATAACTACACCGAGCGCGCGAAAATCCGCACCCCCCCGCCCAGGATGACGACCATGGTCGACAGGACGGCGCAGGCGGAGTCCGAATCCGTCAGACAGACCTTCGAAAAGGAATTCGGCAAGATCGAGATACCGGTGCTGCCGGCCGCCGTCTCGCGCCTACTGGCCGAGATCAACAGCGACGAGCCCGACACCGGCCGCCTGGAGAAGATCATCTCCTCGGAGCCCCAGATCTGCGCCAAGATCCTGCGCACGGTCAATTCGTCCCACTTCGCGCTGCGCTCGCAGGTCAAGACCATCCGTCACGCCATCGCCATGCTGGGCCTGAACCGCGTCCGTTCGATCGGGCTGTCCTACGCCATGTTCGATGCGGTGAAGCCGCCGAAGAACAAGCTCTTCAACCACGAGGCCTTCTGGACGGACACGCTCCTGCGCGCCCTGATGGCCCGCTGCATCACCCGCCGCACGCGACCCGGCGCCGAGGAGGAGGCCTTCACGGCCATGATGCTCGCGGACATCTCCATACCGGTGCTGCTGACGGCCTGGGAGGAGAAGTACCTGCCCGTGTTCGCCAAGTGGCAGGGCAACATCATGGAGCTGGCCCAGCTCGAAAGGCACGATGTGGGCTGGGACCACGCCCAGGCCAGCGCCTGGATCCTGCACAAGTGGGAATTCCCCGAGGCCCTGGTCTGCGCGGCCGGCGCCCACAACATGGACGCCGGGCAGCTCCGCGCGTCGGGCTTCGGCGAGACGCTGGCCGTCCAGGTGATGTGCGCCTCCCACCTGCCCAGCTCGTTGCGTCCGAGCCGGGGCCGCATGCGCAACATGATCCGGGTCATGCGCAAGGAACTGGGCCTGACCACTAAGGAATGGCCGGATATCCACCGGGAGATCCGCGACAGCTTCGACGCCATCTGCAAGGAATTCGAGCTCAACGGCCAATTGGCCGCGAAAGTGCTCGAAGTCCTGGAAGAACTCGTCGGCGAATGAGCCAGTGAAACCGCCGCGGCGGGGAAGGATCGTCCACCACTCATGGGACTGATCAACACCATCAAGATGCATGCGGCCATTTCCAGCGGGAACTTCGGCAAGATGTTCAAGGATGCCAAACTGCCTGTGCTGCCCCAGGCGGTGTCGCGCGTCCTGGACGAGGTGAACAGGGAAGAGCCGGACGTGACGGTCCTCGAGAACATCATCGCAGCCGAACCGGAGTTCAGCGTCAAGGTGGTCAGCACCGTCAATTCATCCCTCTTCGCCCTGCGCGCCAAGGTCACGGGCGTGAGGCACGCCATCACCCTGCTGGGTTTCGACCGCATCCGTTCGGTGATCCTGTCCTACTCCATGCTGGAAGCCCTGCCCAAACCCGGGGGCGACCTCTTCGTCCACGAGGCCTACTGGACCGACACGCTGCTGCGATCGCTGCTGGCCCAGTCCATCGCCAGGCGCGTGCGCCCGGGCGAGGAGGAAGAGGCCTTCACCTCCATGCTGGTGGCCGACGTGGCCGTGCCGGTGCTGCTGACGACCTGGCGCGACTACTACGAACCCATCCTGAAGAACTGGCGCAGCGGGCAGCACAACCTGGCCCGCCTCGAGCGCGACGCCTACGGCTGGGACCATGCCCAGGCCAGCGCCTGGATCCTGCAGAAGTGGGACTTCCCGGAGAAGCTGGTCTGCCTGGTCGGCGCCCACACGCTGACCCGCGACGAGATCAAGGAATACGGCATGGACGATTCGGTGGCCGACTGCCTCGCCGTCGCCTCTCAGCTGCCGAGCAGCCTGGCGCGCGACCATTCCCGCTGCGACAGGATGATCGAACTCGCCGGGCACGCCCTCGCCTTGCCGCAAGACGCCTGGCCCGGCATCTACGACGAGGTCCGGCAGAACTTCGAGGCCGTATACGCCCAGTTCAGCCTGACCAGCAGCCACGCCCTCGGGACACTGGACGGCCTCGCGTACGCGATCCGCAAACTGGGGCAGGAGATATGCGTGTGAACGGCACCGGCGGATCTCCCCTCGAGCACCCGCTCTATCGCGCGGTGAGGTGGATCTCCCGGCTTCAGTTGCGCTCGGCGCTGCGTCGCGTCGACGACGTCAGGCCCCTGATCATGCTCTACGCCATGATCAGCGGCGCGCTGGCGCTGGGCATCATCACGGCCGCCTCGATCTGGACGCGCGTGCCCCTGCTCTTCCCGCCGCTGGCCCCCTCGGCCTTCATCCTGTTCACCATGCCGCTGGCGCCGGCGGCAAGCCCGCGCAACCTGGTCATGGGCCACAGCGTCGCCGTGGCCGTCGGGCTGCTCGTGCTGCACGCCTTCGACAACCTCTGGCCCGGCGCCGGTCTGATGAACCCGGGCACGCTCGGCGCCGCCCGCGTGTGGGCCATCATCGTCACCATGGGCCTGATCACGGCCCTGATGATCATGCTGCGCTGCCAGCATCCCCCCGCCGCCGCGAGCGCCATGATCGCGACCATGGGCTTCCTCGATCCGCTCCAGGCCCTGGGACTGGTGGCCGCGGCCCTGCTGCTCGCCCTCGAGGCGGTGGCGCTGGTGCGCTGGCTGGCCGGACTGCCCTATCCGATCTGGCGGGCTGACGCGACGGCCGTCCGCTGCTACGGTGAACTGGCCGGACTGACCACCGACCACGAGGACCGATGGCAACGATTGCGGGACATAACCTTCAAGACCCGACAGGCGTGACGCGCCGGCCGCTGCTGGTCGCCCACCGCGGCGCCTCCGCCCGTGCGCCCGAGAACACCCTCGAGGCCTTCCACCTGGCCCTGGACCTGTGCGCCGACGGCGTGGAGCTGGACGTGCACGAGACCGCCGACGGCCGTTTCGCCGTGCATCACGATCCCGACCTGCCCGCCGGCCCGCTCCGCGAGCTGCCTCTCGCGCGGGTGCGCGGTCGTCCGGCCAAGTACGGCGGCGAGGTGCCGTCGCTGGCCGACGCGCTGGGGATGATGGCCCGTCGCCGGCCCGGCTACGTGGTCTGCGTGGAGGTCAAGGGCCTGCGGTCCTGGGCGAACCTGCGGCGCGAGCTGTCGCCGTGGCGGGACGCGCTGCACCTGGAGATCCAGTCCTTCGATATCGGCTACCTGCGGGAGATGGCCGCCGCGCCCGACGGGCACCGGCTGGGCGTGATCACCCAGTCCCCCGGTCCCGACCCGGTGGCGCTGCTGGACGAGCTGGGGGCGGTGGGCCTGTCCGTGCGGCACGACGCGATCACGGCGGAGCTGGCCGGCGTCCTGCACGCGGCGGGCAAGCGTCTCTACGCCTGGACGGTCAACGACGCGGGGCGGGCGCGGGAGCTGGCGGCGGCGGGGGTGGATGCGGTGATCTCGGACGCGCCGGACGTGATCGGGGCGGGCTTGCGCCCACGCTGATCAGTCCGCCGGCCCGTACCCCTCCCGGTACCGCAGCACCCGCGCGGGATTGCCCGCCACCACGGCGCCCGGCGGCACGTCCTTGGTGACCACCGCGCCGGCGCCGACCACGGCGTCCTTGCCGATCACCACGGGCAGCAGCGTCGCGTTGGAGCCGATCGACGCCCCGTCCTCGATGGTGGTGCTGCGCCACTTGTCGCGGTCGACCTGGGGCGGCATGGTGTCGTTGATGAACATGACGCCGTGGCCCACGAAGACGTCGTCGCCGATCGTGACCATCTCGCAGATGAAGGTGTGGCTCTGGACGCGGGTCCTGTCGCCGATCTTCACGCCGGCCTGCACCTCGACGAAGGTGCCGATCATGCTGTCGCGGCCCACCTCGCATTCGTACATGTTGACGAAGTTCCAGATCCTGGTCCCCTCGCCGATCCGGCAATCGCGGATCACCTGCTTGTCGTTGACCGGGTAGTCCATCGCGTCTCCCGTGGTTCGTGCCTGTTCGACCGTCCGGGAAATCTAGCCCATGACAGCCGTCGCGTCAGCCTGTAGATTCGACACCTGGAACCGTAACTTGACCCCGGCAGGGAGCGGCCATGAGCGGCACGATCATCGTCACCGGCGGCGCGGGCTTCATCGGCGCCAACATCGTCAGGGAGCTGAACGCACGCGGCGCGGACGACGTGGTGATCGTGGACCGCCTGCGCCACGGCGACAAGTGGCGCAACCTCGCCGTCCTGCGCTTCGAGGATTTCGTCGACAAGGACGTCTTCCGCGACGACGTGCTCACCGACACCGTGCCCTACGACGTCGACGCGATCGTCCACATGGGCGCCTGCAGCTCCACCACCGAGACCGACGCCGACTACCTGGCCGACAACAACTACCGCTACACCCGCGACCTCTGCGAGTGGTGCCTGCGCCGCGGCGTGCGCTTCGTCTACGCGTCGAGCGCGGCGACCTACGGCGACGGCTCGCGGGGCTACAGCGACGACGATGCAGCGACGCCCGCCCTGCGGCCGCTGAACATGTACGGCTACAGCAAGCACATGTTCGACCTGTGGGCGCTGCGGCACGGACTGTTCGAACGCATCGTCGGCCTGAAGTACTTCAACGTCTACGGCCCGCTGGAGGACCACAAGGGCGATATGCGCTCGGTGGTCAACAAGGCCCACGGCCAGATCGTCGAGAAGGGCAAGGTGGAACTCTTCAAGTCGTACAGGCCCGAATACGCCGACGGCGGGCAGGTGCGCGACTTCGTCTACGTGCGCGACGCCGTGGACGTCACCCTGCACTTCCTGGAAGACCGCGACACGGGCGGCCTCTTCAACTGCGGCACCGGGCGGGCGCGTTCCTGGACGGATCTGGCCAACGCCACCTTCGTCGCCGCCGGACGCGAGCCAGACATCGAGTTCATCCAGATGCCGCCGGACCTGCGCGAGAAATACCAGTACCACACCGAGGCCGATCTGACCAAGCTGCGCGCCGCCGGTTACGGGAATGCCTTCACGAGCCTCGAGGACGGCGTGCGCGACTACGTGTGCGACCATCTGGCGGTCGAATCGTGAGTGCGGCGCCGACGATCGGTTGGAGCGCCTTCGCCGCCGCGCGCTACCGCCCCGGCACTTCCCACAGCCACTTCCTGGGCACCGACGACGCGCTGATCGGGCTGGTCCGCGACCACTGGCGGGACCGGCGCCCCGGCGAGGGACGAGACGGCCTGGCCGAGGTGGTGGTGGTGCCCGTGCCGCCGGAACGCTTCGTCTGCGCCACCGTCGAGGTCGACGAGACGACGCCGCTGCACGCCGTTTTCACCCGCCGCCAGACCCACGAGGACGGCTACGTCGAGGTCAGCGCCGAGGGCGAGCGCGAACCGGCCCGCCACGCGGCGGTCGTGCTCTACAGCGCCGCCACCCTGCTCGAGAACGGCGGCGCACGCAGCACCGGCTGCGACTGGGAGATCGTCTGCCTCATCGCCGCTCCCGTCGCCGACGCGCCCATGGACCCCTTGACCATGGCCCGCAACATGCTCGCCAAGCCAGGCGGCACGCCTTGCCGCTACACGGCCGGGCAGTTTGCCGCGGCCGTCTGGTACTGGCGAGACCGGGCCCGGATCCACGTCGACGGCGGCGATTGACACCCACGCGATGGCCGAAAAACGGGGCCGCGTCCGTCGTACGCGGCCCCTGGCTTCGCGATGGAAGCGTCGATTCACCTACCGGTACAGCGCCTTGACGTCGCTGAAAGTCATGTTCTCGTTCGGGATGGCGCAGTCGATCTCGCATACGGCGTTCTCGAAGAAGCGGATCTTGTACTCACCGTAGTCCTCGTGCATGATGCCCGTGCCGCAGTTGAAGCACTGGCCCAGGAACACGCCGCTGGAGTCGTACCAGTAGTTGTCCACGGCCAGGAACTGGCCGGGCGTCTCGTAGGACTCGACATCCCATTCGCCGTACGTGTTCGGCACTTCGGTCACGACCATGCCGTCGGTGATCGTCACGAAGCAGCACTCGTAGGGTTCGGGGTCGGCGTTGAACTGGGCGATGGTCAGCTGCATCGGATATAGCGATTCCATGTGCTCGCCGATCACGGTCACGTAGGCGCCCACACCGGTCGGATGGGCGTTGATCTCGGTGAGGGACGAACCGCCCGACGTGATGTACTCCTCGTAGTACCCGCCCACGTCGACCTCGTCACCGACCAGGGCCGTATGGTTGCCGGTGCCGGTGTAGACCCAGATGCCGGAGTAGGGGGCATTGGGGATCTCGTTCATGTAGAACCCGTTCGACAACACGCCCGTGACGACGGCCCCGCTGACCTCGACGAAGTCACCCACGGTGTAGGCGCCGGTCTGGATATCGATGATGGTGCCGGCGGCGGCCGTGCTAACGAGGCCGGCGATCATTAGAACGATAACAAGCTTCTTCATGGTGTCACTCCTCCCACGTGTAGGACCCAGAAGACACGACGAATTCTCCTATTCGTCATGACTCGACGGTTAGTGTCAGCATACCACATTTGATCATCAATTCTCAGATAAATTGACGCATCTCGCTGAATTGTCACACATGAAAGGGCCGCTTCCCTACGGGAGCGGCCCTGTAACAGCGAAATCTGGACCGTCAGCGGTAGATCACCTTCAACTGACCGAAGGACAGCGCCTCGTTGGCGATGGTGCAATCGATCAGGGCCACGGACAGCACCTTGAAGACGTAGGCGCCGTCGTGCCAGGTGTAGAGGCCGAAGCCGTTGTTGTAGCAATCGCCCAGACCGACGGTGGCGAAGTCGTAGAAATAATCGTCGAAGACCACGTCGAGACTGGTCTCGACCGAAGTGGCCCGCCACTGCCCCCGCAGCTGCATTTCCATGACGATCATGCCGTCGGTGATGGTGATCATGGCGCTCACCCAGGCCGCGGGATCGGCCGCGATCTCGGTGGTGGTGAGCTGGATGTCCGGCAAGGGCGCACTGCCCGTCACGACGACGCCGGCGTCCGGCGGCCACAGCAGGTTGATCTCGTCGCGTCCGAAGTTGTCGCGGTAGAATCCCTTGAGATCGACCACGTCGCCCGCGCTCACGGCCGGCTCCGAGCCCAGGAAGACCCAGATGGCCCTGTACGGCCCGGCGGGCAGTTCGGTCACCGAGAAGCTGCCGTTCTGGACGGCCGTCACGACCGCGCCGTCGACCTCGACCACAGTGCCCCTGGGCACCTGGCCCGTCCGGATATCGTGGATGGTGCCGGCCGCGGCGGAGACCGCCGTCAGGACCGACAATCCGCAGATGGTCACGAATCTCTTCATCATGTACTCCAACACCTGCGAGGGTGTGGGGCGGTCCCTCGGGTCAGACTAATAGTGGGCGCCGGCGACCCTGAGCCGCCGATCGTTCGCTTTGATCGCGAAACATGATTATAACACAATTCACGGGCGAGAAGTCACGAACGCGGTGTTTTTTGATCACGAATGCATAACCTGAAGATGCCGTATCGAGAGCCCGAATCACGCACAAGGCCCGGAAGACGGATCTTCCGGGCCCCGTTCGCTTGGTTCCCGTGGCGGGCTAGCGCGAGTAGAACTCGATCACTAGCGGCACCTCGCAGAGGATGGGCACCTCTTCACGCGGGGGGTCGTAGAGGTACTTCACCGACATGGCCTTCTTGTCGCGCTCCAGGTAGGGCGGCGGGGCCTGGGCGGTGTCCAGGGCGATGTGGAAGCAGTCCATGTTGCGGCTCTTCGTGCGCACCGAGACGACCTGGTTGGGCTTCACCCGGTAGGACGGGATGTCCACCTTCTTGCCGTCGACGAGCAGGTGGCCGTGGCCGACGTACTGGCGGGCGGCGTAGATGCTGCGGGCCAGGCCGCCGCGCAGCACCACGGCGTCCAGGCGCGATTCGAGCTCCTGCAACAGGGTGTTGACCATGTCGCCCTTGCGCGAGGCCCGGGCGTAGGAGTTGCGCATCTGGCGCTCGTGGATGTTGTACATGCTGCGCAGCTTCTGCTTCTCGAGCAGCTGGGTCTTGTACGGGGACATCTTGCGGCGGCGCAACTGCTGGATCCGTCCGTGCTGTCCGGGCGGATAGGGCTTGCGGTCCAGGTAGCGCTCGGACTTGGGCGTCAGCGCGATGCCGAGCGCGCGCGCCTTCTTGATCTTGGGTCCGTTGTACTTCAAGGCATGCCTCCGGGGCGTATGTGCGGGCGACCGGCCGTCGTGACGGATTGGCTTGGATTGACGGCGGATCGCATACCGGGCCGGCGGGCGTGAGGCCGGTTCGTCGCCGCGTCAGGCGGCACCGCACACACGCATCCAACACCTGGGTCCGATTCGGCCCGGAACCGGCAAGGATAGGGGCGGACGGGGGAAATGTCAAGGCGTCGGGCTCCGCGCACTGCGGATCAGAGGCGAAGTCCTGGGTGAACTCCCCCTCTTCCGGGGGCGTCCGGAAGTCCCCGGAGCCAGGAGGGCGGAGGGACCTGGAAGCCGAGCGAGCCTGCCACAGGAAGTGACCGGCGAGCGACCCCCGGAAGAGGGGGGGGAATCCACCCAGGGCGTCCCCTCCATCCGGAATGAGCGGACACCATCTCGAAGGCAATTCCATATCAGTCGAAATCCCGCCGCGGCGCATCCGTGGTCGGCATGCGCGCCATGCCCCGCAGGGCTTCCATGTCCTTCAGCACCACGCGTCGGCCCTGCACGTCGATCAACTCGGCGTCCTGCAGCTGCCGCAAGATCCGGGAGAGGGACGGCTGGTTCATGTTCAGCATGGTCGCCAGGTCCCGCTTGCGTGTGGGCAGGTCGACGTGGGCGCCGGTCACGTAGTCGGCGTAGGGGCTGCGCTCGTGCAGGCCCACGAGATAGCGGGCCAGGCGCTGGGCGCCGTCGCAGAGGGTGAGCTGGTCGATCTTCTCGACCAGTTGCGAGATCCAGCCTGCCATCACCCGCATGATGTAGTGTTGCAGCTCGGGATAGGCCGCCATGGTCAACAGGAACGGCTCGCGCGGGAACAGGAGCAGGCGCGAGTCCTGCAGGGCCACGGTGGCCACGGGATGTCCCTGCAGGAACAGAGCGCCCTCGCCGAACATGGCGTGGGCTTCGGCCAGGTGGACGATGTGCTCGCGGTAGCCCGGCCCCGACCGGAGCAGCTTCACCTGTCCCTCGATGACCATGTAGAGGCCCCGCGGGGAGGCGCCCTGTTCGATGATCACCTCGTCGGCCTTGGCCTCGATCGTCTCGGCGTATTCGAGCATGGCCGCGCAGATCTCCCGGCCCATGCGCCGGCCGAAGGGGCTGTCCAGCATGAACTCGAGCTGTTCCTTGCGAGCGATGGATGCCATGGCGAGACGTCCTCCCAGACGGATTTTACGGCGCGACGTTTGAATCCGGCCTTGAACGAAGTCCCGATTCCTGTGGGTGGAAGGCGGGTGATCCTACGGGCGACGGGTCCGATTCTCCAGCATCGAGACGATTTGTTCAACACCCGTTATTCTCCCGGACCGTCCCCAGCTCCACATTCTTGAACATGCAGATACACCTCACATCGCTTCCGGGGGACGGTCCCGATCCCGCGACGGACATGTATCTGGCTGCGTGACAACCGATAGGACCGAATCTGGATTTCGAACCGGGCGCGGCACCCCTCCTGCAACCCGTGGATCACTCACGTCAGCAGAACGACAGCCGTTACGAAGGGAATACGACATGAAGACCGGAACATCGAAAATCAAGAGCCTGCTGCGAAACGCTCTCGTTGCCGCGATCGCCGTGATCGGCGTGTCCGCGGCGCTGCCCGGCGCCGCCGACGCCGCGGTCCGCGTGCGTATCGCCAAGCCGCGGATCGTGGTGGCCCCCAGGGTCGTCGTCAGGGCCGTGCCGGTGCAGGCGATCGTGGTGGTGCGGCCCGCCAGGCCCGTCCTGGGCAAACACGTCTGGGTGCCCGGGCATTACGCCAAGCGTCCCGGCTGCCCGCGCGTCCGGGTCACGGGGCACTGGCGGCGCATCGGGTGAACCCGCGCCACCGGCGCGCTGCACGAAAAGGCGCCGCTCGTCGCGGCGCCTTTTCATGCGCGTCGCCCCGGCTCAGCTCTCGTCGGCGTGGGTGACGCGGATGCTGACCGACCCGTCCATCTCGGAGCGCAGGTCCGGTTTAGCGAGCCCCTCCACGCCGATCCAGCTCTCCGCCAGCACCATGCTCTCGGCCAGGAACTCGGCGACAATCTTGGCCCGGTCCTCGGCCAGTCGCTTGCTCTCGGCCTGCACGACGACCTTCAGCGGCGCCCGCGGGTGATCCTGCCGGATCTGGTCGGCGGCGCGCGTCAACCAGCCGCGCCCGGTCTCGCTCAGGTGCGAACCGCCGCGCTTGAAGACCTCGTCGCCGGTGAAGTCCAGCCGGCGCTCGATGCCTTCCTTGTAGTCCACCGCGGGGATGCGGAAGCTGACGCCGGCGTGGTTGTAGGTGTTGGTCCCCTTGTCGGTGACGCTGAAGATGTAGCTGTAGGGATAGCCCACCTGCAGGATCTCGCCCCGGTTGCCGCGCCCGTCCCAGTTCAGGGACTTGGGCGGCTTGCCCCCGTCCTTGAACTCGCGGAAGGTGGCGCCCCGGAAATCGGTGACCGTCAAGGACCACAAGCGGGCCTTGTGTCCCTCCGGATCCTGCGGGTAGAAGGTGACCACGGGCGCGACAGCCGGATCGCGCAGCCAGGGATGGGGCACCTGGTCGCTGGCCATGGTCTCCGGGTTGTTCAGGAAGGGCTGCAGGCCCTCGACCGGGCTGATCGCGAGGATCAACTCGTCCGGCGCCGAGAAGAAGGTGTCGATGATGGCCGCGCTCAACGATACGTCGTGCGTGGTCTTGCGGATCTGTTGCTCTACCTGGTTCTCGGCTTCCACGACCATCTCGGGAAGGCCTTCGTCCAGGGTGGCGTCCTGCTCCGTCCAGGCGGGGGCCGGTGCGCTGCCGAGCAGGAGGCAGCCGCACGCGGCGATGATGATGAATCCCCTGAGGTCGGTGTGAGTCATGATGTGTGTCCTTTGACTCAGGTAATTCCAGCTATGGGGTTGTTTTCGTCCCGAGCGTCAGCTCAGGCGGAAGACGATCGTGATCACCCCCCACTGCTCGACACGCATGTCTGCGCTCAACGGTTCGAAACGGAACTGCTTGATGGCGGTCATGGCGGCCCGGTTCAGGTCGCGATGGGCCGAGGTCTGTTCGAAGTACATGTTGTCCTTGACGCTGCCGTTGGGCAGGACCGTGAAGTGCACGGCCACCACCCCTTCCCAGCCGTTGCGCCGCGCCGCCTCGCTGTAGTCCGGGGGCGTGCTCTGAACGATCTTGCGCCCGACGATCTGGCCGCTGACGGTCATCGACACGCCCTGGCCGCCCATGGCATCGGACGCGGCGTCGGCGAACTGGACCGGTTCCGGGACGGCGGGCCCGGCGTCGGCGATGTCCGTGGCGTTCGGCGCCTCGGTCAGGGCGGGCTGGCGCCCCGAGAGGTTCGACTTGCCGCTCACGCCGCCGCCGCCGTAGTCGAGCAGCGTGCGGCGGCCGGTGCTGTTGTCGACCGGCGCCTCGGGGGCGTCGACCTCCAGGGCCCTGTGCAACTCGTTGGACTTGGCGGTCTGGACCAGGTCGGCGACCGACCCCTGGTAGATCTCCTGTCCCGCCTCCAGGTTGCCGCCGACCAGGCCGGCATTGCCGTCCTCGCTGCCGCCCGTGGCGATCTGCAGGGCCATGCGTCCGCCGCCGGAGCCGCTGGCGCCGACCGCGAAGTCTACCTCGCTGAGGTCGAGACTGCTCTTCCTGCCCACCAGGGCCACGTTGTCGCCCTCGAAGGCGGACGTCATCTCCCGGGACCGCAGGTTGGGAGCGGCGATGTCGTCGGCCAGGGCCGAGGGGTTGCGCAGGGCGTCGGTGTTCAAGCCGGGCACTGCCGCCTCGGCGAACTTCTTCGCGTTCAGGGTGCGCGACGTGGTGTCCAGGAACTGGCGCTGTTGTTCGGGCGTCAGCTTGGGCGCCTCGATCTCGGTCAGGGTCTTCGGCTTGAGCACCGTGCGGGTGTCGAGCTTGGGCATGGTCTTCAGCAGGGGCCTGCTCTGCAGCGTGGACTGGGGCTCGGGGACGTCGGGCTCGACGGGCTTGACCTCCTCGAGCTCCTGTTCGACCGGTGCCTTCTTCTCGACGATCTGCTGGGGCTTGGTCTTCAGGCGCACCTGCTTGGCCACGTCCTCGCCGTACCTCGCCTCGATGTAGGCGATCTCGGTGAGTTCGTCCATGACCTCCACCACGCCGGCCGGGCCCATGCGCATGAGCAGGAAGACCAGCAGCAGCAGGCCGCCGTGGATGACGACGCTGGTGGTGAACCCGCCCGTGGTCGCGGCCTTGCGGTTGATGGCGCAGCGCATCATCACGAGCCGCTCCCCCCTTCGCCCTTCTTGCCGGTGGCGATTGAGATGCGCGGCGCCTTGGCCGCCTCCACCTCGGCGAGCAGGCGTTCCACGTCTCCGTAGAGCAGGCTCTTGTCGGCCTTCACGACGGCTATCGCGTCGGGGTTGTCCTCGAACAGCGGCGTGAGCAGCGACTGCAGGTCCTCCAGCGCCACCTGTACCTCGCCGATGAAGATGTCGCCCTCGAGCGTGTATATGATCTCGGTCTTCTCCGTATCGTCCATCTGGCTCGCCCGGGCCTCCGGCAACTCCACCTCGCACGCCGTGTCGTTCAGGAACGGCGAGATGATCATCAGCGTCAGCACGACCACCAGGGAGACGTTGATCACCGGCACCACGTCGACCTTCGTCTCGTAGCGATATACGTTCATCGGCCGTCCCCCTCCTTCCTGTTGAGCAGGGCCAGGCTGCGGGCGCCGCCGCCCTTGGCGGCGTCCATGACGTCCACCACGTCGCCCAGTTTCACGAAGTCGCTGGGAACGATGACCACGGTCTTGTCGACGCGCGACTCGAGGCGGACCCGCAACAGGTCCTCCAGCTCGGCGAGGACCACCTCGTCGCCGTTGACCTTGATGCCCTCCGGGGCGACGGTCACCATGAGCATCTCGTCGTCGTTCTGCTCCCTGGTGGTGACCACCGTCTCGCTCGCCTCGGCCCGCGTGGCGTTGACCTGGATCCCGTTGCCCATGATGGCGGGCATGGTGATCAGGAAGACCACGATCAAGGTCGTCGTCACGTCGGCCAGCGGCGTGATGTTAGCGGAGTTCTCCTCGCGCATGCCCGATCGTTTGACACCCGTCATGTTCGCCTCGCTTCCTACTTGTCCGCGGTGACCGGTTCCTGCGTGGACTCGCTGACCGCCTCGTAGATCTTGTCGGCGCTGTGCCCGGTGGATTCGGGCGCAGCCGCCTTCTGGCGGTTCCAGACCGTGGCGCGCATGATGTTGAAGAACTCCTCGCGGACGTCCTCCAGCTCGATCACCCGCGTGCGGATGCGGCGGACGTACAGGTTGAAGCAGATCGTGGCGATCACGGCGACGACGATGCCCGCGGCCGTCGTGAGCAGGGCCTCCGACACGCCCATGGCCACCACGGCGCTGCCGCCGGCGCCCGTGCGGGCGATGTCGGCGAAGGCGCGGATGATGCCGATGACCGTGCCGAAGAGACCCAGCAAGGGAGCGATGTTGCTCATTGTGCCGAGCACGCTGAGGTTGCGCTCCATCTCCACCTGTTCCATCTCGATGGCGGTGTTGAAACGCTGCTTGAGCTCGGCCGGGTCGATGCTGAGATAGGGCAGGCACTGGCTGACCACGCGCGGCGCGGAGCCTTTCTGCTTCTGGCACCAGCCCAGCACGGACTTGAGGTCGGTACTCTTGAGCTGCTTGGTGAGCTCTTTCAGGAACCTCGGCGCGTTGGCCCTGGTCTTCATGAAGTACAGGGCGCGTTCGATGGCGAAGCCCACGGTGAGCACAGAACAGAACAGCAACACGACCATCGTCGGCGAGGCCAAGAAGAGTTCTACGAGCGACATTCCCAGCATGGTTTTTTCGTCCTCTCGGGTTGCGCCGGCTAGTTGCCGGTCGATTGCGCCTGGATCTCGGCGATGCGGCCCTGGGCCATCGCCGTCCATTCAGGCTTTCCGTTCGCATTGACGATTCGCGTATAGGCCTGGATCGCCGTGTTCCAGTCGCCCCTCTCCTCGCTCAGCTGGCCGATCTGGGCCAGGCTCGCGATGCGGTGGGGCGCGGTGCGGTCCGCCCCGCCGGCGGACATCTCGTAGCTGGCGAGGGCCTCTTCGTAGCGCCCCAGCTTCTCGTAGCACTCGCCCTGCCGGTAGCCGATCTCCTCGATGCCGGCTTCGCCCCTCTCGAGGACCTGATGGTACGCTCCGATGGCGTTCTGGTAGTCGCCCAGCTCGTTTTGATAGAGGGTCGCGATCTGGTAGGCGATGCCCTGGGCCCGCTCGTGATCCGGGTAGTCGATCTGGAAGCGGACGAGCACGCCGATGGCGGCCGGCCAGTCCTCCAGCTCCTGGTGACAGAGCCCCGCGTTGAACAGGGCCAGGGGCGAGTACTGGCCGTCCGGCTCGAGGTCGGCCAGCATCTCGTATTGCACCGCGGCCGCGGGGTAGTCCTCCATCTTGTAGAGCACGGTACCCAGACGGAACCGCGCCAACCCCACCAGCTCGTGATCGGGATGGGTGGTGATGAAGTTCCGGTAGACCGCCTGTGCCACGTTGTTCTCTTCCATGCGGTAGTAGCTCTCGGCCAGATAGAAGAGGGCGCCCGGCGCGCTCTCGCTATCCGCGTAGTCCAGGGTCACTTGCTCGAAGTACCTGGCTGCTGTCTCGTACTTATCTTCGGCAAATGCGTTTTGACCTTTAGTCCAGTAATAGTCCGCCGCGAGAGGACTGTCCGGACGGGTGCCCAGGTATTCCTCCATGTCCCTGCCGCTACGGTAGTAAGAGGACTGGATGCCCAGCTCGGCGTCCTCCACGCGCGGGTCCTCGGGGAAGTTCCGAACGAATATCTGGAAAGATTCGATGGCCTGGTCGTCCAACTGCTGGTTGTAGTAGCAGTTGGCTAGGCCGAAGGCGGCGTCGGCGGCGTAGGGACCCTCGGGGTAGCGCTGCTGCAGGGTGGCGTAGCTCGAGCGGGCCTCATCGAAGCGGCCCAGGCCGAAACGGGTGTCGGCCAGCTTGTACATGGCCTCCTCTGCCTCGGGAGCGCGCGGGAACCGGGTCGCCAGATCGTTCCAGACCTCGACCGCGTTCTCGTAGTACTGGAGGCGGTAGAAGCAGTCGCCCTGGTTGAGCAGCGCGGCGGCGGACGCGGGGCTGTCGGGATTCCGCTCGATGTACTTGGTGAAGGCCTCGAGGGCTTCCTCGTAGTTGTGCTGGTTGAAGTAGAGCGAGCCGAGGGCCAGGGAGTTCCCGCCTTCCTCGCTGTCGGCGTTGGCCAGCTCCAGGAGGAACTTCTCCTGCTCCTGCAGCGCCAGCTCGTACTCGCCGACCTGGCTGTAGCTGGCGACCAGCCCCTGCAGGCTGGCGGCGGCCACGTCGCTGCGCGGGTAGCCCGTCAGCACGAGGCGGTACATGCCGCCGGCCTCGCGGTATAGCTGCTGATTGTAGTAGGCCTCGCCGAGATGGTAGTAGGTGCGCGCCCGCCAGACGCTGGGCGTGGGCAGCAGCCGGTTGGCTATGAAGTGGTAGTTGGTGATCAGGCGGTCGAACTGCTCCAGCTTGGTGTAGGCGGAGGTGGCCAGGAACAGCGCCCGTTCGCCGACCTCCGTGTTGACGTGGCGGTCCAGGACGTTCTGGAATTCGCGCACCGCCAGGTCGTACTCCTCCAGCTCCAGGTGGGCGTAGCCCTTGAGCACCTGCACGCGCGCCGCCAGCTCGTCGCCGGGGAACAGGTCCAGGAATTCCCGGGCCATGAGGATCGCCTGGGGGTAGTTCTTCTCGTGGGCATAGGCGTAGACGATCTTGTGCATGGCCGCGCTGGCCAGCTCGGAGTCGTCGTAGCCGCGCACCACCTCGGTGAAGGCGAAGATGGCGTGGGAGGTGCGCCCCATCTGCATGTACGCCGTCCCGATCAGGTAAAGCGAAGGGGCGCAGATGGGCTCGCCCTCCAGCTTCTCGCAGAGATCCTCCAGCTTGCGGATGCACTCGCTGTAGTCCCCCATGCGGTAGTAGACGCAGGCCTCCTTGTAGAGGGCGATGGGCGCGAAACGGCTGTCGGGATACTGTTCCAGGAAATCGCGATAGCTGCGCAGCGCCACGTTGTTCTGGTCGCTGTTGTAGAAGGCCTCGCCGATGCTGAAGGCGATGTCGTCGGAGAGGTGGCTCTCGGGATAGAGGCGCAGCGACTGGCGGTAGCGCTGCACCGCCAGGATGTACTGGCCGGACGCCTCCAGGCAGCGGCCCAGGTAGTAGAGCCCCAGGTCGCTCTTCACTTCCGAGAAGTGCTCGGCGGCGGTTTCGTAGTCCCCCTCGACGTAGGCGTAGAGACCCAGCGCGAACTTGACGCGAGGCAGTTCACGGTAACCGGGCCGGCTTTCGAGCAGGCGCTGGTAGGTCTTCGACAGGCCGCGCCAGTTCTGCATGGCGGCCTGCACCTGCCCCATGGCGTACAGGGCCTCGCCCTGGAGGAAGGTGTGACCGTATTTCTCGGCCAAGAGCGTGAACGTCTGCAGGGCCAGGGGCAGGCGGCCCAGGTTGTTCTGGCACTCGCCCATGCGCAGCATGGCGCTGGCCTTCAGGTAGTCGTTCTTGCCCTTGTACTTCTCGACGCGATCGTACTCGCGCAGGGCCGTCTCGTATTCGCCGTTGGCGAAGTAGCACTCGGCGACCATGAACTGGGCGCGGGCCGCGCGCTGGCTATTGTCGTACCTGTTGAGGAAGAGCCGGTACTGCTGCAGGGCGGCGCTCTTGTCCGCGTCGGCGACATAGGCTTCGCCGGCGGCCGACCACAGGGCCTCCTCGCTCATGACCAGCTGCTCCTCCTCCGCCGCGACGGCGGGCGCGACGAACAGCAGCGTCGCCAGCAACAGGCGCCAGATGGACTGGGTACGTCTCATCGATTTCCCTCTCCGGTCTTGCGGCCTTCGGAGCCGCTGATGTCGATGCGGATAGGCGTGCGGGTGCGGTTGCGGAAGCCCAGGATCTCCACCGCGACCTCGTGGTCCCAGAACTGGCCGAGATCGTCGATTACGGTGACCGTCGCGGTGTAGAGACCGTCGTTGACCAGACGGCCGTTCTCGTCCTCGCCGCTCCAGGTCACGTCGGGGGGCGGCGGGCCCTCATCGAAGAGCCGCCGCACGAGCGCGCCTTTCTCGTCGCGGACCTCGACGCTCCATTCGGCGATCTCGCCGCGCAGGGCGGTAACGATGCCGAACGACACGTTGTGGTCGTCGCCCGAGGGACTGAACCTCACGCGGTCGCCCCGGATCGCGACGCCGTCGGCGATGCCGAAGCGCATCGTGGCGCCGACCACCGTGGTCGACCCCAGATCGTGGGAGACGTGCGCGTAGTCGAGCTGCCACTCCTGCCAGCGGATGCCGGCGCCGAAGCTGGTCTGCTCGCGCACGGTGTCGTAGCCGCCGCGCAGCACGAGCTGGCGCAGGGGCCAGGCCTCGAGGCCGCCCTGGAAGTCGAGATCCATGAAGTCGGTCCTGACCAGGTCGGTCAGCACCAGGAAGCGGTTGTTGAAGAAGTGCAGGGCGGCGCCGCCGCGCAGGGTGCGCGCCAGCTTCTCGGGTACTTCCTCGAGGGTGATCTCGGGCTGCAGGGCGTTCTGGTAGCTCAGCCCGAGGCTCAAGCGGCGGTCGGGGCGCAGGTAGAGGCCCACGTCGGCGCCGAAACCGGAACCGTTGGAGCCGCCGATGTCCTGCGAGACCGATTTCACCGTGAAGCCCCAGCCCAGGCGGCTGCCGCCGCGGGCGTAGCTCAGGGAGAATATGCCTTCCTGCTCGCTGAAGGTGTCGTCCATGTCGAACATCTCGGTGGCGCGCTGGAATTCGCCGCTGGACACGATGGTGCCGCTGAAGGCGAAGGTCCCCTTGCCCTCGGACGGCATGCCGATGGAGACGAAGGAGTACCTGGTGTCGGCGAAGAGGGAGGCGCTCATGGCCGTCAGCTCCATGGTCCGGAGCTGCGACAGTCCCGCCGGATTCCAGTAGGCCGTGGCCGCGTCGTCGCCGAGGGCCACCACGGCGCCGCCCAGGGCGAGGCTGCGGGCGCTGCTGCCGAAACGCAGGAAGGCGCCGGGCGCGCCGGCATCGGACGAGGCGAGCGCGTCCCAGCACAGGCAGGTCAACGCGAGCAGCGCGCAGAGGGTCGTCGTGGCGAGGCGGGAAGCGCGTCGTTGCAGGATCTGGATGTCGTTGCTGTGGCGTCCCATTGCCACCTCCTATTTCACCACCGCGATCTTGCGGCGTAGATCGTAGCCCGGACCGGTCACCCGGCAGATGTATCCTCCGTTGCCGACCACGTAGCCGGCGTCGTTGCGGCCGTCCCAGTCGAACCAGGACTCGACGCCGGCCGTCGCGTCCATGTGTTCGATCATCACCACCGCCCCGTAGAGGTCGTAGATCGTGAGCGTCGCCGTGCCCGACGACGTCGGCGCGAAGATGATCTTCGTCGTCTGGCTGCCCGCACGGAACGGGTTGGGACGGTTGCTGATGGGCTGTTCGAGGTTCAGGCTCTGGGCCGTGTACAGCTTGACCGAGCGCAGGGCCTCCCGGGTTCCCCCGTCTTCTTCGGCATAGAAGCGCAGAACATGAACGCCGGGTTCCTCGTCGCTCAGGTCGGCCAGGATGAACGACTCGTCGTACGGGGTCAGCGGCGTCACGCCGTCGCCCTGGTTGACGTCGAAGTAGATGGAGGTGCCCATGTCGGGGACGCCCGCCCGGGCGGTCAGCGTGATGATGGTGTCGAAGGTCACGTACCACCCGTCCAGGTACGCGTCGGCGACGCCCCTGAATCCGGGCGTGGTCGTCGGCGGGCCGGCCAGGTCGATCAGCACCTCCTCGTAGGGCAGATCGTCGACGCGGACCTGCAGCAGGACGTCGTTCTCGCCGAAATCGGTCGTCTGCAGGACCATGGCGGCCCGCCCGTAATAATCGGTCAGTGCGACGGCCTCCGGGGCCCGGCTCGGGCCGAGGGAGGCGTCCCCGCGCACGATGCTGAACGACACCTGGGCGCCCGGCACGGCGTTGCCGCCCTGGTCCTCGGCGAAGACCGCCGCGCGGATCTGCTGATCCGGACGCAGCACACGGTCCAGGGGCGTGCCGTCCAGCTCCTCGAGGGCGACCCGGAAGCGCCGCGCATCGGACGCGATCACGGTGATCACGTGGCTCAGCACGTCTCCGCCGGCATCGTCGGTCACGCGCAGGTAGATCGACTCGGCCCGGTCGTAGCTCTGGTCGCTGAGAACCAGCGAGCCCTCGTGGGTGGTACCGTAGACGAAGCGCAGCACGCCCGACGGCGTGAGCAGGGGATCGGGGCGGGGCGCGCCCGACCAGGCGTTGATGGCCGCGACGTCGAAGGTCTCGTCGTAGCCGACCACGAGCCTGCCTGTCACCGTGTCGACGCGCCGGACCTCGAGGATCCACGGCTCGCCGGCGACGACGGTGTCGGCCGCGACGATCTCGTACGTGACGCCCACGGGGATCACGGTGATGACGTCGCTGTAGGCCTCGCGGCCGCGCTGGTCCGCGACCCTGATGACGATGTCCTCGGCGGCGCCGTAGGTCTGGTTGGTGATCACGGCCTCGCCCAGCAACAGGGAGCTCGCGCCGACGCCGAGCACGTCCGCGGCCGGCGTCCAGTCGTAGCGCAGCGCCGTCATGGTGAAGCCGCCGCTGGAGGGCACGGGCTCGCCGGTGCCCTGGTTGACCAGCCGCACCTCGACCGCGAACGTCGACGGCGGGCCGACGTAGGCGGTGTCCGGCACGACGATCTCGTAGGCGGCCTCGGCCACCGGGATCACGACCTGGCCCGAACTGGCCGACGGGTTCTGGTTGTCGGCCGCGAACAGGGCGAGGTTGCCGGCGCCGTCCAGGATCACGCCGACGCTGCGGCGGCCGTTGATGAACGGGGCGTGGAAGTCGCCGGGATTCTGCCACGCGAACAGGTCCTCCTCGGAGCAGGTAAGCTCGATCGCGCCGCCGTTGAGGCTCGAGACCACGTTCCAGAACTGGTCCACCGCCCGCAACTCGACCGGGAAGGGCTCGCCTGCCGACTGGACGAGGGGTTCGCCGGATTTGCCGTCGCCCTCCTCCGCGCCGGGTGACGGCGTCTCGCCCGGGGCGACGATCTGCAGCTGCTTGAAGCCGTCGGCGATCATGCGGCAGCTGTTGCTCACGCCGCTGTCGCCGACGACGTCGAAGACGCGGAAGTAGACTTCTCCCGCCAGGGTGTAGGTCTGGTCGACCAGGGCGTAACCGTCGGTCATCGTCTGCTGGATGGTGCCCAGCACGCCGCCGCCGGGCTCGCCGGTGCTCGCGCTGAAGACCTCGATGTTGAACAGTCCGTCGTGTCCGGTCACGCGGCCGCCCGTGTTGCTGTCGATCAGCTCCGCCGCGAGGGTGAAGGAGGCGGGCCCGCCCACGGTGGCGGTGGCAGGCGCGGTGACCGCGTAGTAGAGGCCGCCCGTCTCCATGGCGACGGGGGGAGCGCTGAAGGCCTGGCGCCCGTAGTCGTCGGAGGCGCGGATCACAAGGTCCTCCAGGGCGTCGTAGCTCTGGTCGGGGATGACCGAGATGCCGCCCACCAGATAGACCTCGTCGGTGCCCAGCACGCCGGGCCCCGGCGAGTGGTCGGCCCGCAGCGGCGTCAGATCGACGCGGTTGTAGGCGGCCGTGATGAGCACGCCCGTATCCGGGTGCACCAGCCGCACGATCATGGGGAAGCCGGGCAGCCCGCCGGTCTGCGCCGTCGCCGGCACCGTGAACTCGTAGACATAGGCTGCCAGGACTGGGATGCGCACCGTCTGGCCGGGCAGTCCGGGGTCCCCGAGATCGTTCACGGTGACGCCCACTTCGCCCTCGGCCACCAGGAAGGCGTTGAAGACGCGCACGCCGTTGACCAGCGGCACGTCGTTGCTCGAGGGGTTGTTCGGCAGATCGAAGGCGTCGTCGGCGGCCCCCAGGTGGACGATGCCGGAGGAGAACGTATCGACCAGGTTCCAGTACTGGTCGACCGCCCTGACGGTCAACGGGAAGAACTCGCCGCTGCGCTGGTCGTCCGGCGCGCCGGACTTGCCGGTCCCGGCGTAGCCCGCGTGGCCGGGCTGCGGCGTCTCGCCGGGAGCGATGATCTGGAGCTGCTTGTAGCCGTCGGGCGCGATGGCGAACAGGGGGCTGGCGCCGCTCAGGGTCGTCTCGTCCGCGACGCGCATGGCGAAGTTGCCGGCCTCGGTGTAGCTCTGGTCGAAGGTGATCTCGCCGTTGATCAGCCGCTGGATGGTGAAGCCGAGGGCGCCGCTCCCCGGCACGCCGGCCTCGTCGACCATCTGCAGGTCGATGAAGCGGTCGTCGTCGACCAGCGAACCGGTGGCCGTGTCCAGCAGGCGCACCGTGACGGGAAAGGTCGCGGGCGGCCCGGCCACGGGGGGGCCGGACGTGTCGACCGTGACCTCGTAGACCAGGCCGTTGGGCAGCATCTGGATGAGGCCGCTGTAGCCGATGCGGCCGGACGCGTCGCTGACCTCGATGAAGATCTGGCTCGCGACGTCGTACGCCTGCGCCGCGATGTCCACCACGCCGACGTCCAGCCGGGACCCGCCCACGAGCAGGACGCCGGGCGCCTCCTGCAGGGTCGGTGTCAGCGCCCGCAGCGTGATGTCGTTGAAGGCGTTGCCCATGACCACGCCGAACTCGTCGACCAGTTCGATTGTCATCGGGAAGGTGCTCGGCGGTCCCACGTAGGCGGTATCGGGCGCCGTGATCCTGTACTGGGCGCCCTCCTCCACGAGCACGACGACATCGGCGCCGAGCACCGTGGGATCGGTCGTGTCGTTCACCATGAGGGTCGCGTAGCCGAGGGTCGAGAGCGAGACGGGGAAGATGATCTCGCCGCCGGCCATGGTCATGCCGTTGTTCAACGGGTTGCCCGGCCCCAGCGATCCCTCGTCGCTGTTCAGAAAGACGTTGTGGCTGTTGTTGTCGACCAGGTTCCAGTAGTCGTCCACGGCGCGGACCGTGAGCGGGAACTGCAGCATGGCGATCTGCGGATCGGGCGTGCCCGTCTTGCCGTCCACCTCGGGTCCGCCCGGCTGATGGGTCTCGCCGGGGGCGATGACCACGAGCCTCTGGAGCTCGCCGGCCGAAACCTCGACCACGCTGGTGTCGGCGCGCGACGGCTGGGCGAGGTCGTGGGCCCTGAGCTCCTGGTCGGCCGCGGTGCGGAAACGGATGTCGAAATCCCTGCTGCCGTCCGCCTCGAGGGCCACGTTGTTGGCCGAGAGGATGTCGGAGAAGCCGCTGGTCTCCAGGTGCGCCACCGGTTGCGACGGCACGGGGTTCCACCAGGCGTCCAGGGCGGTGACCGTGGCCGTGGCCGTCCCGCCGGCCGTCAGCGGCAGCGGGTTGCCGAACTTGCCCGGCGCCTCGCCGGGCGTGACCGTCTCGCCGGGCAACACGACCTGCAGGTACGCGTAGGCGCCGGGGAAGACCGTGAACGTGTTGCTGGCGCCCGTGCGCCCGTAGATGTCGTCGGTGGCCGAGATCGTGACGTCCACGCCGGCGCGGGTGATGCGCGAGCTGCCCCGCCAGACGCCCTCCACCAGGCCGCTGCCGAAGCCGTCCTGCAGGCTGACGCGCAGCGGCGAGAGGACGTCGCCGTCCATGTCGACCGAGAGCGACACGGAATCGTGGAAGGCCGCGATGTGGTTGCCGAAGGCGTCGCGGGCGATGACGGTGAGATTGGGCAGCCAGGCGCCGGCCTGATGGTCGGGCACCGGCTCCAGCGCGTCGCCGGGCAGGGGGTTGGTGTTGTTGTTGACGCCGATGTCGAAGTGATCGATCACGCCCGCCTCGACGGGGATCAGCACCGTGCCGATCTGCCCGCCCGACAGGTTCTCGACGCTGATGACCTGCTGGTTGGGATCCTCCAGGGTCCGCAGCGTCACGGAGTAAATCGCCGTGTTGGTGTTGAGCGTCTGGGGATTGACGGGCAGCACCGCCTGGAGATCCGTGCTGTCGAAGTCGAAATCGATGGGGAGCGCGGGGTCCCAGGGATTGACGGGGTTGTAGAACGTGTCCGTCGCGTGGACCGTCACGTTGAAGGGCGTGCCGGCGTCCTGGGGGGTGGGCGTGCCCAGCTTGCCCGGCGGATCGAGGGCGCCCTGGTCGAGGGACTCGCCGGGCGCGACGATCACCATGCGCGAGTAGACGTTGGGCGACACCTCCACCTCTTCCGACTGGCTGTCGTCGAGACCGCTGACGGTTCCGCGCAGGACCATGTCGCCTGAGGTCGTGAAGATGACCTTGACGCCCAGGGTGCCGCTCAGGGTGACGATCGCCGCCTCGTTGATGGAACCGTCGCCGTTCATGAGGATGAAGTATCCGGTCGGGCAGGAGAGGGCGACCGTGCGCGTGCCCGAGACGAGGTTGCCGTAGGGGTCCACCGCGCGCAGGGTCACCGGCTCGATGATGTAGCCGGCCGTGCTCGCCGTGGGCATGCCGATGTTCCCGGTGAAGACGGGATCGCTCAGGCCCGGCGTCCAGGTCTGGCCGGGATATGTGAAGAGCACCTTCTCCATGGGCCCGGCGTTGACCTGGAAGGTGCCGGACTCCGCGATCACGCCCGTGTTGCTGTCGATGATCAGACGCACGCTGAAGGCGCGCTTGGTCACCTGCACCGCGGCGTTGAGCACGCCGTCGACGAAGTTGTTGGTGCTGGTGATCAGGTAGTCGGCGCTCTCGTCCGTGGCCCCGATGCGCACGCGCATGGACACCGGACCGTTGTAGTCGAAGATGTTGTCGAAGGAATCGTAGGCGCGGACGCGGATCAGGAAGGGATTGGTCGTGGCCTGGATGGTGGTGGTGTCGAAGACCGCGTAGTCGAAGGAGAAGTGGTCCAGCCCGGCGGGGTTGACCTGCACGTGGCTGGCGTTCGAGGTCGTGACGGGACCGCTCGCCTGCACCGTCACCTGGCGCAGACCGGACGTCATCAGGGTGATCATCTGATCCAGCTCGACGTTGCTGCTCATGGGCCCGCCCGGGGGGAGCAGCACGCCGGGCGCGGGATCGTCCACGGACCAGGCCAGGGTCGGATAGGGCCCCGCGTCCACCGGGTTCCAGTACTGGTCGGTGGCGTGGACGTCGACGCCGTTGAAGGCGAAGCTCGAGATCTGGGCGTTGGGCGTACCGCTCTTGCCGGGGCTCATGCCCGGCGTCAGGGTCTCGCCGGGCAGCAGGAGCACGACCCTGCTCAGCGCGCCGGGGTACAGCGGCGAGACGAGGGCGCTGCCGGTCGCGGGTCCCGGCTGATACGGATAGGTGACGGTGTTGAGGGCGTCGATCGTGTTCTGGTGGAGCAGGGTGTCGGTACCCTGCAGGATCACGTCGACGATCGCCACGCCGAGCACGAAGCTGCCGCCGGGGATCGTGAAGGTGGGACCGGCGGTGAAATGCCCGATGTCGGGCGTGAGCATGACGTTGTCGTCGAAGTTCTTGACCGGGACGTTGCCGTCGTCGCGCGCCGTGACGGTCAGCGACAGGATCTGTCCCACGTACTTGTCGCCCGCGGGGACGGTGATGTCGATGTGATCCACGTAGTCGTAGCAGTTCATCGCGATCTCGGCGAAGGGCACCGAGCCGTCGTCGAGGTCGGCCGCGCGGAGGCGCACGGGCTGTCCGGCATCGCGGAAGTAGAGGTTGCTGAAGATGCGCTCGCCGTTCTGGAGATACCCCGGGGAGGGGAGCGTCGCCGGGACGTCCGGGGACGCCAGGAAGGCGTTCACGTAGTCCGCATCGGTGTCGGTCGAGCCGTCGCCGTTCACGGCGCGCACGAGCACGTCGAACTGCTCGTAGATCGTCACCAAGGGTCTCCCCTCGACGATCTCGGGCGAGATGACCGTGATTTCCAGGTGATCGAAGGCCTGGGCGGCGCCGGGGGCGATCAGCAGCGCCAGGGCGCCGGCGGCGATCGATTTCTGGAAGCGTTTGCGCAAATTCATGGTGTTCCTGCCGCGGTAGTGTCGAATGACGTTTCTCTCCCACGAACTGACCGTGCAGATTGCATAGCCAAGTGCTTGAAACGGGAGTACCTACACGGGACGGTCAGGGTGGGTGCAAGCCATATGCCATGGGTGAGCGCGGGGGCGACTTTCGTATCTCGTTATATCCCTGATGATTGCGCGAACGGCGGGGCGCCCGGGCAAGGGCGCGCGCGCGGGCGGGGGTCGAAGACCTTGCAGAAACCACGCGGAACCGATACGAGCCGTACGGCGACCGCTCAACCCGGTGGAAAGCCGTCTGATACGGATCCACCGACCGCCGCCTCGGCGCTTGCGCAATCCGCGGGCATGGCTTTCATTTGGGGCCTCGTCGACGGCCCGGCGACGGTGCCGCGGCCGCGTTCCCTCCCCGGTTTTTCGAGGCGGAAGCAATGAAGCAGGTTCTCGTACTCGGCGCCGGCAAGAGCTCGCCGTACCTGATCGACAGTCTCTCGAGGTTCGCGGCCGCCGAGGACTGGTTCGTCACCGTGGGCGATCTCGACATCGAGATGGCCGCCGGCCGCATCGGCGGGCACGGGCGGGCCAGGGCCGTCCACTTCGACGTGAACGACTCCGTCCTGCGCGACAAGTACATCGGCGAAGCCGACCTCGTGGTGAATTTCCTGGCGCCCAAGTTCCAGACGCTCGTCGCCTGGGACTGCGTCCAGCACGGCACGCACATGATCTCCGCCTCCTACCGCACCCAGAAGCTGCGCGACCTCGACGTCGACGCGCGCCGCCAGGGCGTGCTCATCCTGGCGGAGATGGGACTCGATCCGGGCATCGACAACATGTCCGCGATGGCGCTGATCGACCGCCTGCACGGCGCAGGCGGACGGATCACCAGCTTCTGTTCGTACGGCAGCGGCATCCCCGCCGCGGACCAGGAGCACAATCCCTTCCGCTACGTCATCACCTGGAATCCGCGCAACGTGGTGATGTCGGCGGAGCACGGCGCGCAGTTCATGGAGGAGGGGCGGATAAAGATCGTGCCCTACCATCACGTCTTCCATCACACCTGGCGCGTCGAGGTGGACGGCGTGGGCGCGCTGGAGGCATATCCCAACCGCGATTCTCTGTCGTACATGCAGGCCTTCGGTCTGGACCACGTCCACACCATGATCCGCGGCACGCTGCGCTATCCGGGCTGGAGCGAGACCTGGGCGCGCATCGTGCAGCTGGGTCTGCCCAACGAGACCCTGCGCATCCCCAACCTGGCCGACCGCACCTACGCCGAGGTGGTGGAGATGTTCCTGCCGCTGAACGTCTCCGGCCCCAAGATGGACACGCGCGTGGCGCGGTTCCTGGGCATCAGCCCCACCGGCTCCGTCATCGAGAAGATGCGCTGGCTGGGTCTTTTCGACAACACGCCGACCGGCTGCCGGGGCGACACGTCCGCCCACATGCTGGTCGAGCTCCTCGAGCGCAAGCTGCCGCTGCGCGACGGGCATCGCGACATGGTGGTGCTGAAGCACGACCTGGAGGTCGCGTTCGGCGACGGGCCCGTCGAGCGCATCGAATCCACCCTGGTGGCCAGGGGCGAGCCGGGCGGCTTCACGGCCATGGCCAAGACGGTCGGCGGCCCCGCGGCCCTGGCGGCGCGCATGATCCTGCGCGGCGAGCTGGACCTGACCGGCTGCCTGATACCCACCGAACCGGCCATCTACGAACCGGTGCTGGCGGCGCTGGCGGCGGACGGGATCGCGTTCACGGAGAAGGTCGCGGCGATCTGATGGTCGCTTTGATCGATGGGGCGAAGCCCCCCGGGGGGGGGGGCCAGCCGTTCGTTGACGATCGGCCGCCGCTCTGGAACAATACCGCGAACCCGTTGCAGGCCTGTATTCTGGCGATCGGATACGCATGGATTTCATCAGCAACTTCGCGGAGGACCTCAGCGGCACGGTCTGGGGCTGGCCGTCGCGCTTCCCCCTGATGGTGGCGATGCTGCTGCTGACGGGGCTCGCCACGACCGTGGCGCTGCGCTTCATCCAGCTGCGCCGGCTCAAGCACAGCCTCGACGTCATCCGCGGCCGGTACGACGATCCCGCCCACCAGGGCGACCTCTCCCACTTCCAGGCCCTGACCACCGCCCTGTCGGCGACCGTCGGCATCGGCAACATCGCCGGCGTGGCCACGGCCATCCACTACGGCGGGCCCGGCGCCCTGTTCTGGATGTGGGTGACGGCCGTGTTCGGCATGGCGCTCAAGTACGCCGAGTGCACCCTATCCATGCGCTTCCGCACCATCCTGCCCGACGGGTCGGCGTCCGGCGGACCCATGTACTACATCGAGAAGGGGCTGGGCCGGTCGTGGAAGCCGCTGGCGGTCTTCTTCGCGGCCTGCGCGGTGACCTCCAGCTTCGGTTCGGGCAACTCGATCCAGGCCTTCACCGTGGCCGACCAGATCCGCTCGGACCTGGGCGTGCCGACCTGGATCACGGGCCTGGTCATGGCGTCGCTGGTGGCGGCGGTGATCCTGGGCGGCATCAAGCGCATCGGGCGGGTCACGAGCCGGCTCGTGCCCTACATGACGGCCATCTACATCGCGGGCGGCCTGCTGGTGCTCTTCATGAACGTGGGACGGGTGCCGGACGTGCTGGCCGACATCGCGGCCTCGGCCTTCAGGCCGGCGGCCCGGATCGGCGGCTTCGCCGGCGGCTCATTCATCTTCATGCTCACGTGGGGCGTCAAGCGCGGCCTGTTCTCCAACGAGTCCGGACAGGGCTCGGCGCCCATCGCCCACGCCGCGGCCAAGACCGACGAGCCGGTGCGCGAGGGCGTCGTGGCCATGATGGGCCCCCTGATAGACACCCTGATCATCTGCTCCATCACCGGCCTGGTGATCCTGACCACGGGCGTCTGGACCGAGCGCCACACCGACCGCGTGGAGGTCAACGCCCAGTCCGACCTGACGGTCCTGGTCGGCGAGGCGCACGTGCGGACCGACGGCGAGGTCGACGACGCCGACCTCTTCGGCGGCGTGCTGAACGTGGTGCACGGGGAACCCGTCGGCGCCTCCTTCGTGCGCAATCATTCCCTGGTGGTGCGGCCGGTCCTGGCCGACGCCGACGGCGCGCCCTTCCACGGCGAGCTCCGGGTGGCGGCGGGCGACGTGGATCTCGACTCGGCGCCCGGCCTGTGGCTCAGCGGCGACATGGCGCTGAACGGCTCGCCCCTGACCGCGGCGGCTTTCCAGCGGGGGCTGTCGCCCCTGGGCGACTGGGGCCGCTACATCATCACCCTCGGCGTGCTGCTCTTCGGTTTCTCGACCGCCATCAGCTGGAGCTACTACGGCGACCGCGCCGTCGTCTACCTCTTCGGCCCGCGCTGGGTCACCGCCTACAAGACGGTGTTCTGCGTCATGCATTTCCTGGGCGCGGTCTTCTCCCTGGAGATCGTGTGGAACCTGGGCGACAGCGCCCTGGGCCTGATGGCCCTGCCCAACCTGATCGCGCTGGTGCTGCTGATGCGCGTGACGCGGGGCATGACGCGGGAGTACTTCGCGAAGGAACAGCGGCCGCTGCGGTGAGTCGACGGCGGGCCGTCGTCCGCTCGGCTCATCTGTCCGGCGCCATCCGCCGCTTCTGGGTGCGCCGGCCGGCGTCAACAGACAAGCAGCGCCAGGCATCTGTTTTTCTCGTGGTGTAACCCCCTGCAGGGGCGGCGCACATGATGTCGGATATCGGTGTTCCCGCATATGCTACCATGTGACGGGACGCGCCTTCAAGCCGGAGCACGCGATCGAGCCCGCCGGACGGGCGTGATCGGGCTTGTCGCCCGGCGACGGAGATGCTTATTTTCCCCCCTGTCGCCAGAACCGCAAGCCGCTCGAGCCGGAGAAGGACACCATGCCCATGTCCAAGCTGGATCCCAAGACCAGTGTCGAACTCACCGCCGCCACCGCCGACAAGCACCGTCTCTACGAGGATGCCGTGCAGAACCCGGCGGCCGAGGTCGAGTTCATCGACCGCGTCTACCGCGGCGAGTTCGACCGCCTGCCCCGCGACCTGCGCGAGGACTTCTGCGGCACCCTGAACCTGGGCTGCGCGTGGGTCCGCGAGCGCGCGGACAACACCGTGCTGGGCGTGGACCTGGACGGCCCCACGCTCGACTGGGGCCGCGCGCACAACGTGGCGCCGCTCGGTGCCGCCGCCGCGCGCGTGACCATGGTGCAGGACGACGTGCGCAACGTGAGCGCACCGTCCGCGGACGTGATCGCCGCCACCAACTTCTCGTGGTGGGGCCTCCATACCCGCGAGGAGCTGCTGGCCTACCTCCGCAACTGCCGCCGGTCCCTGCGCGCGGCAGGCATGCTCATGCTGGACATCTACGGCGGCCCCGAGGCGCAGGTGCTCCAGCTCGAGGAACGCGAGTGCGAAGGCTACACCTACGTGTGGGACCAGGATCTCTTCAACCCCATCACCCACGAGTACCGCTGCAGGATCCATTTCCAGTTTCCGGACGGCAGCGAGCTGAACGACGCCTTCGCCTACCACTGGCGCCTGTGGACCGTGCCCGAGGTCCGCGACCTGCTGTCGGACGCCGGCTTCCGCAAGGTTGAAGTTTTTTGGGAAGGTGCCGATGATCAGGGGGAACCCGACGGGGACTTCCAGGTGAGCGTCGAGGGCGACACCTCCCCGGCCTGGATCGCATACATCGTAGCCTTTCGTTGACCTGCAGGAGAGGGAGATGATGGTCGCTGGCGAATGCTCCTGGTGCGGCGCGGAGATCGAGGAAGGCGGCGTTGCCTTCAGGGGAATCCTGTTCTGTTCGACCGATTGCCGGGAGGACTGGAACGACGACAACGCCGACGTCGGCGACATCGACCTCGACGAGTTCGAGGAACGCGACCTGCTTGCGGACGAGCTGGAGGAGTTCGAGGGCGAACTGCCCCTCGACGAAGCGGAGGACTTCTGAGATCCCGCCCCGGCCGCGGCATCTCGCGGAAAAAGGGAGAGCCCCATGGCTCTCCCTTTTTCGGTGCCGTAGCGCGGCGATCAGCCGCAGCCGCCGCCTTCGCCGCAACTGCCGCAGTCGTCGCTGCCGACCTGGTTGCCGAGGGTGACCGTGTAGCCCTTGCGCATGCCGTCGTCGACGTAGTCGATCACCAGTCCGCCGCTCTGGCTCACCAACGACTCGACGTCCGGCGCCATGATGAAGGTCAGGTGCGGCGTCTCGACCGAGAGATCTTCGTCCTTGGGCTCATCCAGAGCCATGCCCACGGAGGGCCCGCCTCAGCCGACGCCCTGGAAGAAGAGCCTGACGGCCTGTGGCCCGTCCGCCGGCAGGTCCAGCGTGCCGAAGGCGGTCGTGGCCGCCTCGGAGATGCGGAGCAATTCGTTCACGTCAACCATCCTCTTGTGTGTTCCCTGGCAGCAACCCGCTTTCCATTATAGCGCGCCGTCCGCGTGGTGGCAAACTACCGCGCCTGGGGCGCGGCCCGGAACGACGCCGGTTCGGCGGCGCGTCCCCCGCGGCGCCGCTTCAGATCCTCCAGGACCATGTAGCTGACCGGCACCAGGACCAGCGTGATGAAAGTGGCGAACAGCACGCCGAAGCCCAGGCTGATGGCCATGGGGATCAGGAACCTCGCCTGCAGGCTCTTCTCCAGCAGAATGGGCGTCAGGCCGGCGAAGGTGGTCAGGGACGTCAGCACGATGGGCCGGAAGCGGCGCACGCCGCTGTTGATGACCGCCTCGGCCAGGGAGGCGCCGTCGTTGCGGTGGCGGTTGATGAAATCGATCATGATCAGCGAGTCGTTGACCACCACGCCGGTCAGCGCCACCACGCCGAACATGCTGAGCAGGGTCAGGTCCCAGCCCATCGCCACGTGGCCGAGCACAGCGCCCAGAAAACCGAACGGTATGGCCGACATGATGATCATGGGCTGGGTGTACGAACGGAAGAGCACCGCCAGCAGGGCGTAGATGGCCAGCAGGGCCATCACGAAGCCGCTGCCCAGGCTCGCCATGGACTCGGCCCGGTCGGCCTCCTCCCCCTCGAACGACAGGTGCAGCCCCGGGTAGTCGGCCAACAGGCCGGGCAGGACGCTCTGCTGCAGATCAGCCAGCACCTCGCGGGCATTGGTCACGTTCTGGTCGACGTCGGCCTCGACGCTGACGATGCGCCGGCGGTCCTGGCGGTTGATCGTGGCGTAACCGCGGCCGGCCTGGACCTCGGCCACCGCGGCGAAGGGGACCTCGTCGCCCGACGGCGTGCGGATCATCATCATCTCGATGTCGCCCAGGGAGCGGCGGCCCGCCTCAGGATAGCGCACCATGACGCGCACGTCGTCGCGGCCGCGCTGGATGCGGGCGGCCTCGTCGCCGTAGAAACCCTGGCGCACCTGGCGGGCCAGGTCGTCGAGGGTCAGGCCCAGGGTGCTGGCCGCGGGCTTGAGGTCGAGCCTCAGCTCCTGCTTGCCCTCCTCATAGCTGTCGGTGATGTCCTGGACGCCGGGATACTCCGCCAGCGCCGCCTTCAGGCGCTCGGACGCCTCGGTCAGCATGGAGACGTCGGCCGCGGAGAGCTGCAGCTCCAGGGCCGCGCCGGCGCCGAAGAGGTTCGACGTGAACGACACCGACTTGGCGCCGGCGATGGGACCCGTCAGCTCGCGCCAGCGGGTGACCAGCACGTTGCTGCCGACGGTGCGCTTCTCGCCCGCCTGCAGCTCCACGTTGATCTCGGCCTTGTGGGCGCCGATGAAGCCGGTATCGCCGCCCCCCATGGGACCTCCCGTCCGGCTGCTGCGGGGCTGCGACCCGATCGTCACGTACTCGTGTACGAAGAGGCCGTCCTCGCTCCGCTCCCGCTTGAGCGCCGCGAGTCCCGCCATGATCTGGTCGACCGCGGCCTGGGTCCCGGCCAGGGTCGTGCCGGCGGGCATGTCGACGACGCAGAGCATGTTGTCGGCGTCGATCTTGGGCATGAAGGTGAAGCGGATGTGGCCGCCGCCCACGAAGCCGACCAGCAGCGCCAGGGAGGCGGTCGCCGCGGTCACCACCAGCGCGCGATGCGACAGGGCGTAGCGCAGGGTCGGGCGGTAGCTGTGCTCGATGAAGTACTCGAAGGCCCGCGCGAACGAGTTCTGCCAGCGCAGGGGGTTCCAGCGCGAGCGGGCGGCCTGCCGGGCGGGATCGTGCAGGAGGCTGGCGTCCGGCACCGTCGAGAGATGCGCCGGCAGGATCAGCAGCGATTCCACCAGCGAGACCATCAGCACGGCGATCACCACCACCGGGATCACGCCCATGAACTTGCCCATCATGCCCTCGACCTGCGACAGCGGGAAGAAGGCGAAGACGGTCGTCATGACGGCGATGATCACCGGCGCGGCCACTTCCAGGGCGCCCTCGCGGGTGCCGCGCACGGCCGATTTGCCCATCTGCCGGTGGGTGTAGATGTTCTCGCCCACGACGATGGCGTCGTCGACCACCAGGCCGAGCACCACGATGAAGGCGAACATGGAGATCATGTTGAGCGAGCCGTCGAACCAGGGCAGCATCCACATGCCGCCCAGGAAAGAGATGGGGATGCCCAGCGACACCCAGAACGCCAGGCGCGGCTGCAGGAAGAGCGCCAGGGTCAGAAAGACCAGCACCAGGCCGATGGCGCCGTTCTTGAGCATGAGGTTCATGCGGCCGCGGTAGATGTCCGAGCGGTCGGACCACACCGCCATCTCGAGGCCGACCGGCAGCGTCTCCTCATGCTCCTGCACGTACCGCTTGACCGTGTTGGTGACGTCCAGGATGGCCTGGTCGGCCACGCGGTAGACGTTGACCATGGCCGCGGGCCTGCCGTCGAAGTAGGAACGCGAGTCCACGTCCTCGAAGGTGTCGCGCACGTCGGCGACCCGGTCGAGGGTCAACCGCGTGCCGTCGGCCGCCGAGATGACGACCAGCTGCGCGTACTCCTCGCCGGTGTAACGCCGCCCCTTGGTGCGTACGAGGATCTCGCCCGCCTCGGTCTTGACGCTGCCGCCGGGCAGATCGAGGCTGCCCGCGCGCACCGCCCGCGAGACCTGGTCGAACGTCAGGCCGTGGCGGCGCAGCGACTCCTCGCCCACCTCTATGGATATCTCGTAGGCGCGCGCGCCGACGACCTTGACCTGCGTGATGCCGGACATCGCCAGCAGGTCGTCGCGCACCCGTTCGGACGTGGCCTTGAGCGCCTTCTCGTCCACGTCGCCGAAGATCACCACGTCGATGGCCTGCTCCTGCGATTCGACCAGCTGGATGACGGGTTTCTCCGTCTCCGCCGGGAAGGTGATGATGCGGTCGACGGCCTGCTTGATCTCGTCGAGCACCTCCTCGGGGCCGGCCTCGATCTCGATCTCGGCCATGACCACGCCTGAATTCTCGACCGCCGTGGACGTGATCTTCTTGATGCCGTCGATGCCCTGGATGGCCTCCTCGACGCGCACGCAGACCGCTTCCTCGACCTCGGCCGGGCTGGCGCCGAGGTAGGGCACCTGCACCGTGACCATGTCCAGGTCGATCTGGGGGAAGACCTCCTGCTTGATCCTCAGGGCGGACATCACGCCCGCGAGCATCAGAAAGGCCATGAGCAGGTTGGCGGCCACGTGGTTGCCGGAAAACCAGTCGATCAGTCCCTTCACGGCCGCTCACCCCCCGCCGCGCCGACTGGAGGCACGGCCCCGGCCGCGGGGGCGCCGGCCACCCGGATCTCCATGCCCTCGGTCACCACGTCCAGGTTGGAGACGATGACCGCGTCGCCGCCGGCGAGGCCCGAGGTCAGCAGCGCCGTATCGCGCCCCTTGCGCGCTACGGTCACCGGACGGATCGCCACCCGGCCCCGATCATCGGCGACCCAGACCACCTTCCCCTCGCGCAGGGCCGCCCGGGGGATCTCGACCGATCCCGGCAGGCTGCGCCCCTGCAGGCGCACCTCGACGAAGAGCCCTTCCAGCAGCGGGGGCCCGCCCTCCGCACCGCCGGGGTCGGCGTCCACGGCCACGACCACGTCGACCATGCGGGTGCGCGGGTCCAGGGCGCCCGATATCCGGTCCACGTGGCCGCGCCAGACATGCACGGCGCCGGCGAACTCGGCGACGAGCTCGGCGGGCGCGCCGCCACGGCCGTTCACGGGCAGGTCGAAGAAGGCCAGATCCGCGTCGTCAAGGGGGACGGTCACCTCGGGCGCGCCGGAGGCGTAGATCTCGCCCACGGGGTTGCCGGTGCGCACGTACTGCCCCACGTCCACCGCTTCGCTCACCACGCGTCCCGCGAAGGGGGCCGTGAGGGTGCAGCGGCCCAGGTCCAGCCCGGCCTTGGCCAGCGAGGCCTCCGCCGACGCGAGATCGGCCCGGGCCAGCTTGAGCTGCGGGCCGTGCAGGACCAGCGGATTGGGGCGCGCCGGGTCGCCGCCGCCGCTGCCGGCCTGGATCTCGCGCCACTCGCGGCGAGCGATCTCCGCCTCCTGCTCGGCGCGCGCCAGGTTGTATTCGTTGCGCGCGACGGAGGCCGCCGCCATTTCCACGGCCAGACGATAGTCGGCGTCGTCGATGCGGAGCAGCACCTCCCCGGCGGCGAAGGCGCCGCCCGTCTCCAGCGACGGACTCTTGTGGACGGCGGTGCCCGAGACCTGGGGCGTGATCTGCACGCGTTGACGCGAACTGACGGTGCCGAATCCGCTCACGGTCACCTGCGGGGGCGTATCGTCGATGCGGTACACGCGCACCATGGGGCGCACGGCCATCGCCGGGCGCTTCGTGGGTTCGGGCCGCAGCTTGAGCATCAGCACGGCGCCGAGAACGCCCACGATCAGGATCGCCAGCGGCAGCACGCCCTTGGGGAGCTTTCTTCCACTCATCGTCGCACTCCTCTATCGATTGCGCGGCGCTTCGCCGCTGTTCGCGATCTCGTCGGGGGCGGGCTCGTCCCAGGCGCCGCCCAGGGCCTGGATCAGGTCCACGCGCGCGGCGCGCCAGGCCCGTTCGGCGCCCAGCCATTGCCCCTCCGCCTGCAGCAGGCGTCGTTGCGAGTCGAGCACGACCAGGTAGCCGTCGAGCCCCTGTCGGTAGCGGTCCTCGGCGATGGTCAGGGAGCGCTGCGCGTGATCGGCACTCTCGTGCAGGTGCGCGCGGCGTTGACCGAGCGTGCGGTCGGCGGTCAGCGCCGACTCCACCTCGCGGAAGCCGTTGAGCACGGTCCTGACGTAGCCGGCCTCGGCCTCGGCGGCCCCGGCGCGCGCCGCGTCCACCTGGCCGGCGCGGACGCCCCGGTTGAGCAGGGGCATGGCCAGGCTGCCCGCCAGGCTCCACACGTTCGCGGCGTCGTCGAGCAGCTCCTCGAGCAGCGAGGAGTTGTAACCGTACTCGCCGGTGACCGCCAGCTTCGGGAAGAGATCGGCCTTGGCGGCGCCGATGCGCTCGGTGGCGGACATCAGGCGCATCTCCGCGGCCTGGATGTCGGGCCGGCGCTCCAGCAGCGCGGCGGGCAGGCCCGCGGGCACGGGAGGCAACGCGGGCAGATCGGCGATGCCCGGCCCGTCGGCGCCCGCCGCTCCGGCGGGATAGCGGCCCAGCAGCAACTCGAGGTTGCGGCGG